>NZ_CANDOD010000005.1:0-242965 GCF_947387585.1 Grimontia sp. SpTr1 | reverse complement strand
GATCCCTTCAGACTGGAACGGCACCGATCCGATCGTGATGACAGTGTCCACCAACATCCTGTCTGATACTGACGGCTTTGTGGACGGGGATTATTCCGTCACCGCCACGGTCACTGATGTGGCCGGCAACGTCTCCGAGGCCAGTACCCCAGCCGGCTTTACGCTGGACACCACCGCTGCCGGCGAAGGCACCGGTGTGGGCGGCACGGATGAAGCCCCAGTCCTGACCATTGCTGAAGCCACCGATGGCGTCAGTGAGGCCGAAGCCAGTGATGGTGTACAGGTCAGCGTGGCCGTACCGACTGGCGCAGTCTCCGGTGACACCATTACCCTCACCGTCACCCAACCTGACGGCACTTCAGAAACCGTCGACACCCTGATCCCTTCAGACTGGAACGGCACCGATCCGATCGTGATGACAGTGTCCACCGACATCCTGTCTGATACTGACGGCTTTGTGGACGGGGATTACTCCGTCACGGCGACGGTCACCGATGTGGCCGGCAACGTCTCTGAGGCCAGTACCCCTGCCGGCTTTACCCTGGATACTACCGCTGCCGGCGAAGGCACCGGTGCGGGCGGCACGGATGAAGCCCCAGTCCTGACCATTGCTGAAGCCACCGATGGCGTCAGTGAAGCAGAAGCCAGTGATGGCGTGCAGGTCAGTGTAGCCGTACCGACTGGCACGCTGGCCGGTGACACTATCACCCTCACCGTTACCCAACCTGACGGCACCACTGAATCCGTGGATACCCTGATCCCTTCAGACTGGAACGGCACCGATACGATCGTGATGACGGTGTCCACCGACATCCTGTCTGATACTGACGGCTTTGTGGACGGGGATTATTCCGTCACCGCCACGGTCACTGATGTGGCTGGTAACGTCTCACAGAGCAGCAATACAAGCAGCTTTACTCTGGATACCACAGCCCCTACCGCAGCGACTATCGACGCCTTGGTGACCAATGACATCACTCCTGTTGTGACTGGTACTGCGACGTTGGGGGACGGGGAATCTTTATCCGTAACGCTAAATGGCGTCACCTATGAAGATGTTCCAGTAGATGCTGACGGCAACTGGAATATTGAGGTTGCCGATGCAGAGTCCTTGGCAGAAGGTACCTATGACGTTACTGCAGTCGTTTATGACACGGCGGGTAACACCACTTCAGATGTAACAGTTAACGAGCTTACCGTTGATCTCACGGCCCCAGAGTCCCCGATAGTCTCGATCGTAGATGACACAAATGACGATGGTCTCGCCAACACTGCAGAACAAGGCAATGATAATCTTCAGCTCTCAGTCGCAGTCGATCATGACGAGCTCTCTGCCGGTGGCATAGTTACTCTTAGCATCGATAACAATGGCACATCAAACACTGTCAACCTTCTGCTAGATAATGGCACGCTGCAATTTGCAGATGGTAGTGATGCAACTGGCTACACCTACACCAACGGGGTCATTTCTTGGACAGAAACTGTTAGTACCGGAGGTTCAGTGTCTGTTGCAGCCACTCAAACAGATGCAGCAGGAAACGTCTCTAGTTCCGCTTCAGACTCAGCAACTGTAACACAAGCACTCGACGATTCAGCTTCAGCCCAGGAAGATACCAACCTGAACGGTAATGTGCTGATTAACGATCTTGGTAATACCAGCGTTGTCAGCTTCACTGTGACGGGTGTTTCGACCACTTTTACTGCTGGACAAACTGCGACGATAACTGGCATCGGAACATTCATACTGAACGCCGATGGCGGCTACACCTTTACACCTGTTGCAGATTGGAATGGCAGTGTTCCACAGGTGACTTACACAACCAATTCTGGTGATAGCGCAACCCTAACAATGACGGTAACCGCAGTGGACGACGCGGTTGATGCTGTCAGCGACTCTTACTCGACAGACAAAGATAGCTCTATTTCCCTAAACCTTTTAGGGAATGACTCAGCACCAGATGGTGGCCTCTCCATTACACACATTAATGGTGTGCAAGTCACAGGAGGTTCGCAAAGCATTGCCGTGGATAACGGAAACGTTGTGATTGCCTCAGATGGCTCAATGAGCTTTCAGCCTGTTGCGGGTTACATTGGTGACGTGAGTTTCAACTATCAAGTTAAAGATGCTGATGGAGATACAGATACCGCATCTGTAGACATATCGGTTGTTAATCCCAATGCAGCTCCAGATGCCATCGACGATTCAACAACCATGGTCGATGCAGGAGCAATAACGACTGGCTACACCGGTCCGACCGTTGATACCACAATACTTGAAGGGTTCGGAACAAATAGAGTCGATGATTCTGCCTACATCTCTACGACTAACGCAGATGGCAGCTATACCGTTGTTTGGCGTGCGTGGGATACAAATTATTATGGTAATAACAAAGTCGCTCTCCAAACCTTTAACGCGGATGGCACCCCGAAAGGTGACAAAGTTATTCTTGGTGGTCGGGACAAAATTGAGTCACCACAAGTCACCCAACTCAATGATAGTGGCGATATGCTTGTCACATGGACGGGTTACAACAACAACGCTACGTTAAATACCCATTCTTACGCTCAAGTCGTTTACGCAAACCCCGATGATCACGGTGGCGCCACCACTGGACCCATCATGGATCTTGGTTCATCACAACTAAGAACTGTCACGTCAGAACACTCTGGTGATACTAGCGTCATTGTTTGGCAAAACAATTTCACTTTGTACAAACAGGTACTCGATACCAGTGGCAACAAAATAGGCTCACCAACAGTTGTCGGGTCAGTTTCTGCTAATTCCAATGGTTACCCCATTGAAGCAAAGGTCGAAATTACGACTCTAGATAATGGTAACTACGTCATTTCCTGGAATCAGGGGTCAACGGCAACCGCCACCAACACTGTCATGCTGTCTCCAGACGGTGACAAAATTGGCAGCACGCAAACGCTCAATATTGGCGGTACGGATGGAGTCGGTGACCTAGAGACCAATGTCATCAGTGTTGGTGACGGCAAGTACGCGATTGTCGGTTCTAGTGGCGGTGTTGTAAAACTCACTTTATTGGATGGGAGCACCAATCAACCTATTACCAATTCTACCCAAACGTTGAGCTTGGCTGGTACATCTGGAAATAGTTTGCCATCAATAGCAAACGTTGGCACAGACGGGGATTTTGTTGTCGTTTGGCGTGGTATAGAAGGTGGGCAATGGCAAACTTATATCCAACATTTCGATGCCAACGGCTCCAAAGATCAACCTGTAAGTAAACTTGAAACACCCGGAGGTCACGGACCAGCGAAAGTCATAGGCGTTGGCAGTGATGGCGACTATGTTATTGTTTGGAGTGGTATTAACGATGCTGGCAACTATGACGTTCATACCCAGAAGTACAATGCAGACGGCACAAAAGATGGGGAACAGCTTACATTTACAGGCCAACAAGAAGACAAAAATGACCTGAACTTCGATATTGTCGCTGTCGGAGATGATGGAGCTTATACGATTTCATATCTCGGCACCGACTCTAGTGCTAATGGTGGTGATTACAGCATTTACATCGCCAGCGTTGATGCAAATGGCAACAAAGTTGTCGCCTACCCTGAAGGCAGTACTGGCGACTTTACCATCGGCACTGACGTTACAGTCACGTCAGGTTTCTACACAGTCACATACAGCACCGGAACCCTCTACGCCAACGGTGTCGTCTACCCAAGTGGCAGTCAGGTGCCAGCAACTGAATGGGTTGACGTTAAATTGGTGGGGGCCACTGCTTCTGAGTATGACCTCGTTGTCACCGCCCATGAGTCCATCAGCACGTCCGAAGACACTTCTCTCGTCCTGAATGCCAGTGATCTTCTGTTGAATGACACCGATGCAGACGGTGATACCCTCACCATAGTCTCCGTGCAGGATCCTCAAAATGGCTCAGTCATCCTCAACCCTGACGGCACCATTACATTCACACCGGCATCCAATTACAACGGTCCCGCCAGTTTCACTTACACCATCAGTGATGGGCAGGGAAAAAGTGATACAGCGACCGTCTACCTCACCGTCAAACCAGAAGATGATGCAGTTGATGCGATCAACGATGAGTTTATCTTGGGCGCAGATAACAGTGTCGCTTTAGACTTGTTAAGCAATGATCTCGCACCAGACGGCGGACTGGAAGTCACACAGATTAATGGTGTCACCCTGACCGGTGGAGCGCAGACCATTGCGGTAGACAATGGCAATGTCGTGATCGCCAGCGATGGCAGCATGAGCTTCGTCTCCAACACCGAATACTATGGTGAGATTAGCTTTAATTATCAGGTCACAGATGCTGATGGCGATATAGATAGCGCAAATGTCACCATAAACGGAAACGCAAGCATTCCGGAAGTTTCCAGTGTGTCGAATACGTCTGTGAATGAAGGCGAGGCGGCTTCTGTCACCATCACGCTGAGCAATGAGTCCACCACCCCTACCCGTGTGTTTATCGATGCCTATGGCGGCTCGGCCACCGAAGGCTCTGACTTCAACACCACAGACCTCTGGGTCAATTACGGCAGTGGCTGGGTGAAAGCGACCGGCGATTTCTCCGGCGGGAACTGGATTGATGTACCGGCTAACACCAAAACCTTCCAGGTGCGATCTCAAACCACAGAAGACGGCACTTACGAAGGCAATGAAAGCTACACCATCAAAGCCAAAGCCGATGGGCAAGGCAGTCTGGTGTCCGGTACGGTCACCATTGTCGAGGATGAAGCGGCCACCATTGTCCAGTCGGTCACTCACCTCAGAGATGGCGTCGAGGGCGGCACCTCCCCGGGTTGGACCGTCAACTTCAACAACCCGTCTGATGAAGCCACGACGGTCAGGCTCAACTTCAATGACAGTTATCATCAGGCAGACCATGGCACTGACTACTCAGGCAAAGTCTTTATCTACAATCTGTCTGGGCAAAAAATCGGGGAAGGCGTCATCGACGCTTCAAATAATTACCGTTTTGATTTCTCCGTCCCTGCTGGACAGGATGGGATCCGAGTGTATGCCCAAACCCTGAATGACAATATCTATGAAGGCAACGAGACCATTCAAATCCAGGCAGCTGTGCCAGGCAGACAAGGCTTTGTGCAATCTGCTGAGGCCGTCATCACTGATGAAGCCGACAAGCCACGTGTCACCAGTGTGTCCAACACTTCCGCTAATGAAGGCGAGGCGGCTTCTGTCACCATCACGCTGAGCAATGAGTCCACCACCCCTACCCGTGTGTTTATCGATGCCTATGGCGGCTCGGCCACCGAAGGCTCTGACTTCAACACCAAAGACCTCTGGGTCAATTACGGCAGTGGCTGGGTGAAAGCGACCGGCGATTTCTCCGGCGGGAACTGGATTGATGTACCGGCTAACACCAAAACCTTCCAGGTGCGATCTCAAACCACAGAAGACGGCACTTACGAAGGCAATGAAAGCTACACCATCAAAGCCAAAGCCGATGGGCAAGGCAGTCTGGTGTCCGGTACGGTCACCATTGTCGAAGATGAAGCGGCCACCATTGTCCAGTCGGTCACTCACCTCAGAGATGGTGTCGAGGGCGGCACCTCCCCGGGTTGGACCGTCAACTTCAACAACCCGTCTGATGAAGCCACGACAGTCAGGCTCAATTTCAATGACAGTTATCATCAAGCAGACCATGGCACTGACTACTCAGGCAAAGTCTTTATCTACAATCTGTCTGGGCAAAAAATCGGTGAAGGTGTCATCGACGCTTCAAATAACTACCGTTTTGATTTCTCCGTCCCAGCTGGACAGGATGGGATCAGGGTGTATGCCCAAACCCTTAACGACAATGTCTATGAAGGCAACGAGACCATTCAAATCCAGGCAGCTGTGCCAGGCAGACAAGGCTTTGTGCAATCTGCTGAGGCCGTCATCACTGATGAAGCCGACAAGCCACGTGTCACCAGTGTGTCCAACACTTCCGCTAATGAAGGCGAGGCGGCTTCTGTCACCATCACGCTGAGCAATGAGTCCACCACCCCTACCCGTGTGTTTATCGATGCCTATGGCGGCTCGGCCACCGAAGGCTCTGACTTCAACACCAAAGACCTCTGGGTCAATTACGGCAGTGGCTGGGTGAAAGCGACCGGCGATTTCTCCGGCGGGAACTGGATTGATGTACCGGCTAACACCAAAACCTTCCAGGTGCGATCTCAAACCACAGAAGACGGCACTTACGAAGGCAATGAAAGCTACACCATCAAAGCCAAAGCCGATGGGCAAGGCAGTCTGGTGTCCGGTACGGTCACCATTGTCGAAGATGAAGCGGCCACCATTGTCCAGTCGGTCACTCACCTCAGAGATGGCGTCGAGGGCGGCACCTCCCCGGGTTGGACAGTGAACTTCAACAACCCGTCTGATGAAGCCACGACGGTCAGGCTCAACTTCAATGACAGTTATCATCAAGCAGACCATGGCGCTGACTACTCAGGCAAAGTCTTTATCTACAATCTGTCTGGGCAAAAAATCGGGGAAGGCGTCATCGACGCTTCAAATAATTACCGTTTTGATTTCTCCGTCCCAGCTGGACAGGATGGGATCAGGGTGTATGCCCAAACCCTGAATGACAATGTCTATGAAGGCAACGAGACCATTCAAATCCAGGCGGCTGTTCCTGGCAGACAGGGATTTGTGCAATCTGCTGAGGCTGTCATTACCGACAACGCTGATATTCCAAAAGTGTCCAGCATCTCTCACCTACAGAATGCTGCGGAAGATGGTTGGGTCGGCTGGACAGTTAACATGACCAACACCTCCACCACCAACAGCACGGTGCAGTTGAACTTTAATGACGGCCTTCATCAGGCCAACTTCGGGGCAGACTATAACGGCAAGGTGCATGTTTACACCAAGTCCGGCACCTTCCTGAAAGAAGTCGTACTCAATGCCTCTAATGGCTACAAGGCCAATATCACTATCCCTGCTGGTGAAAGCGGCGTCAAAGTTTATGCCGATACCCTCAATGACAATGTCTATGAAGGGAATGAGACTATTAAGATCCAAGGCGCAGTCATTGGTCAGCAAGGTTGGGTGCAATCCGCTGCTGCCGTCATCACGGATAACGCTGACATCCCAAAAGTGGCCAGCATTACCCATTTGCAGAATGCGGCGGAAGATGGTTGGGTCGGCTGGACGGTCAATATGACCAACACCTCCACCACCAACAGCACGGTGCAGCTCAACTTTAATGACGGCCTTCATCAGGCCAACTTCGGGGCAGACTATAACGGCAAGGTGCATGTTTACACCAAGTCCGGCACTTTCCTGAAAGAAGTCGTACTCAATGCCTCTAATGGCTACAAGGCCAATATCACCATCCCTGCTGGTGAAAGCGGCGTCAAAATTTATGCCGATACCCTCAATGACAATGTCTATGAAGGGAATGAGACCATCAAGATCCAAGGTGCCGTCATTGGTCAGCAAGGTTGGGTGCAATCCGCTGCGGCAACGATCACCGATGAAGCAGATAAACCCTCGCTTTCAGTCGTTAATACCAATACCAATAACAAAGTCACTGAGTCAAATTGGGCCACTTTCAGCATAAAACTCAGTAAGCCAGTTGATCAGGCAACAAGCGTAAAAGTGAATGTATTCACGGGTGCCAATCCTGATATTACCAATAAAGACGTTGGGAATTATGAATATTGGACAGGCTCGGGTTGGGCTAATTTCAAGAGTGGAAGCAAAATGACCATCGCGGCTTTCCAGACTGAATTACAAATCCGTGTCAAGCCAATTAACGACAATAAAGTCGAAGGAAATGAAAAGCTTAAAATATTAGTAAATCCGACTGGTGTTGAAACACATATACAAACAGGTCAGGTCGAAGGAACTGTGCTCGTACTTGATGCTGGCCACACAGACACAAGCAACAGCAAAGGCGGATTCGTACATTGGCACATTGATGGAGGCGGCGCCCAACATATCACCGGTAACCGTTGGCAACCAAATGAAAAAGTTTTCCTTTACGGCCCCGATGGCACCAGAAAAGCGGTGTACGCCGATAGCGACGGCTTTTTCCATGTGCAAGGCACTGATTATTACACTTCAGCCGGAACACTAAGTGCCATTGGTGCAAAAAGTGGTTCTTCCAAAAACAGTGTCAGCGTAACCCCCAATATCACTCCAATCGTGCTTGATTTAGATGGAGACGGCATTGAAACCAGCGATGTAACCGCAAACCCTGTGAGGTTCGACTACAACGGCGATGGTCAAGATGTAAGTACTGGCTGGGTATCTGGTGGTGATGGCCTGCTGGTTCGTGACATCAATAAAGATGGTCAGATCAATGATGGTTCTGAGCTATTTGGTTCCAACACCCTACTACAAGACGGTACGACAGCTGCCGACGGCTATGAAGCGATGGCACAGCACGATACCAACGCAGATGGCGTCATCGACAAAAATGATGCCATTTATTCCGAACTTGGTGTTTGGGTCGATAAAGATATGGATGGCGAAACAGATGAGGGAGAACTCCTCAGTCTGGAAGAAGCCGGCGTCGCTTCAATCAATCTGGAAGCACAATCCTCAGATATCGAACAAAACAACAATGTCATAGGCAAGACATCCACCTACACCACAACAGATGGCGAGGAGCGCACCGCTGCTGATGTTTGGTTCTCCACACAACAAGCGCCTGAAGAGGAAACAAGCCTTGTTGGTTTAATTGAAGAGCACAGTATCAGTGGGCTGGATAGTGCAGACCTCGTATGGCATAGCGAAGATGTCACGGATCAACCGTGGTCGGACACAGTCACAGACTTCACGGTTGGGCAGTCTTCCCTCGATCTTTCTGACCTTGTAAAGGACAGCCAGGACCATCTACTTAGCGAAGATAATGTCGACATGTTTGAACAGGATGGCTCCTTGGTACTCAGAGTCGATACGGATGGAGACCACACTTGGAATCAGGAGATCATTCTTCAGGATGTTTCACTGGATGACATTGTCGATGAGAACGGAATGATTAAGAGCGGTGTGTTTGGAGACGACAATGTTAAAGAACTCTTTCAGAAAGCGGCAGCTACAGACGTCGTCGAAAACACTTCTACACATTTGGAGAATCCAACTTTAGATGATCATCTCTAAGACATAGTTATATATCTTGCAAATTGGACATGGATGTAAGGTTTTTCTTTGATGCAGGCCTTCCATCCAGTCTCGAAGCTGAGAATTAATGCAAATGTCAACCTTACTCACCCGTAAGTAATACTTTTTTCGGCTCACAACTCGTTGGAAGGCAACAGATTGCAAGCATAAACTATGTACACAGCATGTAATGCATTACGGTCACATGTTTATGAAATGGGATGCATGGATGTTTTATCTAACTATTTCAAGTTCGCAACGTTTGAATAGCGAGATTTGAATAGCGAAAAAAGAGGATTTTGGTGTCTGGCCCTCGATAAAACGCCAAACAAACATAACTAAAGGAAGAGATATGAACGCGAATACCCTTACTACAATAACGCTCGACAATTTAATCGCTGGTGATGCTGCCTTAACATACGCGGAGGCACAAACAGATATAGACATAACGGGCATTGTTAGTGGGAATATAAGTGAGGGTGACACAGTTACTGTGTCCATTGATAACAACCAATTTATCGGTGTTGTCAGCGCTGACAACACATTTACTGTTTCTGTACCAGGTAGCACACTGGCTAGTAGCGAAACGCGAACAGTAACAGCATCTGTCGAAACGACGGATTCAAACGGCAACACATCTTTCGTCAATGATTCAAAGAGCTACAGCGCTTATGAGTCCACTGTTTCTTCTGTCACTTTGCTGAATAACGGCGTTGAAGGCAGCACAGCTCCGGGCTGGACCGTCAATCTTGACCAAGCAACCATCGAAGACACCACCGTCACATTGAGTGCCAATGATACCGTTCATAGTGCGAGCTATGGCAGTGACTACTCAGGTGTCATGCAAGTTTTCTCTCTTTCAGGTGAATTCCTCACCGAAGTAACGCTAAGTAAAGAGAACAAATTCAAAGCCGACATCACAGTACCTGCTGGCGAAGAAGGCGTTGTTGTCTATGCAATCACTTCAGACGATAACACCTACGAAGGTGATGAAACTATCGTTATTCGTGCCATCACTGGAAATAACTGGGTTAACTCTGAAGCGGCAATCATCTCGGACGAAAGTGACAAGCCGACGGTGGCATCCGTCTCTGATGCCACAGTCAAAGAAGGTGGCCAAGCAGAGTTCGCATTTACCCTCAGCAATCCTTCTAACTTCGGCACCAGAGTTCTCGTGTCACCGCAGGCTGATAATACAGATATCGACTTTGCCAACTTATGGATTGACCTAGGCAATGGCTGGGTTCAAGCCAATGGCGAAGTCACCACAGAAGGAACATGGATCACCGTCCCCTCTTCAGTGAAACAAGTGAAACTCCGTGTAGATGTGCTTGAAGACAATGAAGTTGAAGGTAATGAGACGATTACTGTCAATGTATCAGCAGAAGGTCAAAACGAAGCAGCAACAGGCACAATCACCATTGTCGATGTCGTCGCGACTCCCCCTGTTGTCGAAAGCATCTCTGTTTTAGAAGAAGGCGTAGAAAGCGGCCAAGCTCCCGCCTTTCAACTAAACCTGACCAACGCCTACTTTCAAGACACCGAAGTCACGCTTAACGTTAATGACAATTTGCATGATTTCGATTTTGGCAAAGACTACGATGGCGCAATTCAAGTTTTTTCTTTGTCAGGAGAGCTTCTTGATGAAATCAATCTTGGCACCCACAATGCTTTTAAAGCCGTCACCAACATCCCTGCTGGTGAGGAAAGCGTCATTATCCGTGTCAATGTCATTGACGACAACCTATACGAAGGTGACGAATCGCTTGTTATACGAGCGGCAGTGAGTGGAAAACAAGGATGGGTGGTTTCTGGCGCCGCTACCATTACTGATGAGACCGACACTGTCACTGTGGCTGCCGTTTCTGATACCACAGTGTTTGAAGGTAATCACGCTGAGCTCACCGTCACGATGAGTAACCCTTCGACCACCAACAACACTGTATTGCTAACACCAAGCAACAGTAACGATATTGACTTAGAAAATGTATCAGTCAATTTTGGCAAAGGCTGGGTCAACGCGAGCGTTGACAGTAACACCAATCAAATAAGTATTGATGTACCAGGCCCAGTAACCCTGTTTAAAGTGCGTTTCGACACAATCAGTGACAACATTTACGAAGGTGATGAAACATTCACTATCAGTGCAAATGTCGACGGTCAAACTGAAAGTGTCTCAGGTAACGTGACAATTAAAGACATTGCAGGCGTACCGACAGTAGATAACATTGTCGCTGTTCGAGACGGTATTGAAGGTGGCGACGCGCCCGGCTTCAAAGTCAACATGACGAACGTTTCTGCCTCTGACACCACAGTGACACTGAACATGGTCGACTCCCTTCATGACGTCAAATACGGTGTAGATTACTCCGGTGTCTTGCAGATTTATTCCGTCTCCGGCGAATTCCTCTCGGAAGTTACTCTAGGTAGAGACAACAAATTCAAAGCCGACATTACCGTCCCTGCTGGTGATGACGGTGTTGTTGTTTATGTAATGACAACCGATGATGCCATCTATGAAGGCCCGGAGTCTGTGGTTATTCGTGCAGCCGTCAGTGGAGAGCAAGGCTGGGTTAACTCAGAAGCCGCTGTCATCACTGACGAAAACGACATTACTTTAGTCACCTCTATGACTGACGTGAGTGTCAATGAAGGTCAGCAAGCCCAAACGACGGTCACTCTGAGCGGCGCTTCTATCAAACCTGTAGAAGTCACGCTCACCGCACAAATTGACGATGCAAACATCGCCTTAAACAATCTGTCTGTAAACTTCGGTGACGGCTGGGTTTCTGTTAGCGGAACGACTTTTACAGTTCCAGCTTCTGTTGACACCTTCGAGGTGCGTTTTGATAACACTGACAACGATGTTTACAACGGCGATCAAATCATCACGCTCACTGCTTCCACTTCAGAGCAAACTGAAGCGGTAACGAGTACCGTCACCATTAATGATGATGCAGACAGACCACTAGTTAACAACATCACCGTCGTGCAAGAAGACGAGGAAGGTGGAAAATTACCTGGTTATCAGGTGAATATGACTAACACTTCTACCACCGACACTACGTTTAAACTAACTCTGAGTGACGGACTGCACACCTCTAATTTCTTTGTGGACTATACAGGTGTGATTCAAGTCTACTCGCTTGATGGTGAGTTTCTGGAAGAAGTCGCGCTAAGCTCAGCCAACCGCTTCAGAGCTGACGTTACCGTGCCAGCGGGTGAGAGTGGGGTACTTGTATATGTTGAAAGCGTCAACGACGACATTTACGAAGGTGACGAAACTCTGGTAGTCCGTGCGGGCGTTTTGGGCCAACAAGGTTGGGTTAACTCTGACGCAGCAACCATTACTGATGAAGAGGACCGCCCTTCCGTATCAAGCATTACCTATCTCAATGATGGTTCTGAAGATGGTCAGGCCGCTGGCTTCACCCTTAATATGTCAAACGCCTCCACCACGCCAACAACAGTTCAATTGCGTGTTGATGACGCTCTACATCAAGCAACTATTGGTGAAGACTACTCAGGCGTGATGCAGATTTACTCGCTGGATGGACAATACCTCCTTCAGGAAGTCACCTTAACCAGCGAAAACGGTTACATCGCAGACATCGTCATCCCCGCTTGGGCTGAAGGTGTCACGATTTATGCCGAGATCTTGAGTGACAAGCTAGAGGAAATTGATGAATCATTAGTTATTCAAGCTGCGATCATAGACGAGCAAGATTGGGTAACATCAGAAGCTTCAACCATCATCGACATCGACAATATTGCACCAGGTGAAGGCAAAGGACCGAATGGTACGGATGAAGCACCAGTCGTCGAAATCCCAGAAGCTACCGGCGGCGTGGGCGAGGAAGAGCTGACTGATGGCGTGGAAGTGCTGGTCACCCCGCCAACGGGCACCTTGCCAGGTGATACCATTACTGTCACCGTGACCCAACCGGATGGCACCACCAATGAAGTCACGACCACTGTCCCTGCAGGCTGGACCGACGGCACCGCTGTGCCTGTGACCCTGTCACCGGAAGATCTGGGCGGCACAGGAGGTGAATTGCCTGGCGAAGGCGATTACACCATCACGGCAACCGTGACCGACACCGCTGGCAATACTTCAGTGCCAAGCGAAGAAACCGGTTTCAATATAGATACCACCGCACCGGGCGAAGGCACCGGCACCGGCGGCACCAATGAAGCACCGACCGTGGTGATCCCAGAAGCCACCGGCGGTGTGGGCGAAGAAGAACTGGCTGATGGCGTGGAAGTGCTGGTCACTCCACCAACAGGCACTCAGCCTGGTGACACCATCACTGTCACTGTCACCCAACCGGATGGCACCACCAATGAAGTGACGACCACTGTCCCTGGCGGCTGGACCGACGGCACCGCTGTGCCTGTCACTCTGTCACCGGAAGATCTGGGCGGCACGGGCGGTGAATTGCCTGAAGAAGGCGATTACACCATCACTGCAACCGTAACGGATACTGCTGGCAATACCTCGGTACCAAGCGAAGAAACCAGCTTTACCATTGATACCACCGCACCGGGCGAAGGCACCGGCACCGGCGGCACCAATGAAGCACCAACCGTGGTGATCCCTGAAGCCACCGGCGGCGTGGGTGAAGAAGAGCTAACTGACGGCGTGGAAGTGCTGGTCACCCCACCGACAGGTACGAAACCTGGTGACACCATTACTGTCACCGTGACCCAACCGGATGGCACCACCAATGAAGTGACGACCACTGTCCCTGGCGGCTGGACTGACGGCACTGCTGTGCCTGTGACCCTGTCGCCGGAAGATTTGGGCGGCACGGGCGGCGAATTGCCTGGCGAAGGCGATTACACCATCACAGCAACCGTGACTGACAGTGCAGGTAACACCTCGGCACCAAGCACGGAAACCGGCTTTACCATTGATACCACCGCACCGGGCGAAGGCACCGGCACGGGCGGCACCGACGAAGCACCAACCGTGGTGATCCCTGAAGCCACCGGCGGCGTGGGTGAAGAAGAGCTGACTGATGGCGTGGAAGTGCTGGTCACCCCACCGACCGGCACGCAGCCTGGTGACACCATCACTGTCACCGTGACCCAACCGGATGGCACCACCAATGAAGTCACGACCACTGTCCCTGGCGGCTGGACTGACGGCACTGCTGTGCCTGTGACCCTGTCGCCGGAAGATTTGGGCGGCACGGGCGGCGAATTACCTGGCGAAGGCGATTACACCATCACAGCAACCGTGACTGACAGTGCAGGTAACACCTCGGCACCAAGCACGGAAACCGGCTTTACCATTGATACCACCGCACCGGGCGAAGGCACCGGCACGGGCGGCACCGACGAAGCACCAACCGTGGTGATCCCTGAAGCCACCGGCGGCGTGGGTGAAGAAGAGCTGACTGATGGCGTGGAAGTGCTGGTCACCCCACCGACCGGCACGCAGCCTGGTGACACCATCACTGTCACCGTGACCCAACCGGATGGCACCACCAATGAAGTCACGACCACTGTCCCTGGCGGCTGGACTGACGGCACTGCTGTGCCTGTGACCCTGTCGCCGGAAGATTTGGGCGGCACGGGCGGCGAATTACCTGGCGAAGGCGATTACACCATCACAGCAACCGTGACTGACACCGCTGGCAACACCTCAGCACCAAGCACAGAAACCGGCTTTACCATTGATACCACCGCACCGGGCGAAGGCACCGGCACGGGCGGCACCGACGAAGCGCCGACCGTGGTGATCCCAGAAGCCACCGGCGGTGTGGGCGAAGAAGAACTGGCTGATGGCGTGGAAGTGCTGGTCACTCCACCAACAGGTACGAAACCTGGCGACACCATCACTGTTACTGTCACCCAACCGGATGGTACCACCAATGAAGTGACGACCACTGTCCCTGGCGGCTGGACTGACGGCACCGCTGTACCTGTCACTCTGTCACCGGAAGATCTGGGCGGCACGGGCGGTGAATTGCCTGACGAAGGCGATTACACCATCACAGCAACCGTGATTGATACCGCTGGCAACACCTCGGCACCAAGCACGGAAACCGGCTTTACCATTGATACCACCGCACCGGGCGAAGGCACCGGCACTGGCGGCACCAATGAAGCACCAATCGTGGTGATCCCTGAAGCCACCGGCGGCGTGGGTGAAGAAGAACTGACTGATGGTGTGGAAGTGCTGGTCACTCCACCAACAGGCACTCAGCCTGGTGACACCATCACGGTCACTGTGACCCAACCGGATGGCACAACCAATCAAGTGACGACCACTGTCCCTGGTGGCTGGACTGACGGCACTGCTGTGCCTGTGACCCTGTCGCCGGAAGATTTGGGCGGCACGGGCGGTGAATTGCCTGACGAAGGCGATTACACCATCACAGCAACCGTGACTGACACCGCTGGTAACACCTCGGCACCAAGCACAGAAACCGGATTTACCATTGATACCTCTGGGCCTGATGCTAGCTCGACGCAAATCAGTATTGATACTATATCTGCAGACAACATCGTCAACGCTCAAGAAAGCAGTGAGTCGATCAACGTTACTGGTACAGTCGCTGGAGAGTTCAATGCAGGTGACCAGGTTACCGTATCGGTTAACGGCAATGAGTTCACCGGCACTGTATCTTCCTCAGGACAGTTCTCAATCGCGGTTCCTGGCAGCCAATTTGTTGCTGATCCTGATTCAGCTATCAATGTCCAATTGGAGGCAACTGACTCCGCTGGTAATACTGGCATCATCAATGCCACCCAAAATTACAGCGTTGATCTTACCGCCCAAGCCTTCATCACCTTGGATGCGAACATCGCTGATGATGGCGCGATAAATTATGCAGAGTCTCAGCAAAATATTGACATTACCGGTGTTGTTCGTGGCGATGTAAAACCCGGTGACGTCGTCACTGTCACAGTAAACAACGTTGAGTACACAGGCTCCGTTAAAGCTGATAATACCTTCTCAGTCGCTGTTTCAGGTGCTGACCTTGCTGCAGCGGCAGATAAAACCGTGACCGCTACCGTGACCGCTACAGACAATGCAGGAAATACGGTCACTGTTTCTGATGCAGAAACCTACACTGCTTTCAAAGCAAAAGTCGAGTCTGTGACTCAGCTTCGTGATGGCGTCGAAGGCGGCACAGCTCCTGGTTGGACAGTCAACTTCGACCACGCTGCAATTGAAGACACCACAGTCCGTCTGAACTTCAATGATAGTTATCATCAGGCTGACTTTGGCAAGGACTATTCCGGTAAGGTGTTTATCTACAACCTGGCAGGACAGAAGATTGGCGAGGGAATGATCAACGGATCAAATAACTTCCGCCTCGATTTCTCAGTACCGGCCGGGGAAAGCGGTATTCGTGTCTATGCCGAAACTCTCAATGACAACGTCTATGAGGGTAACGAGACCATTCAAATCCAGGCAGCGGTTCCGGGTAGACAAGGCTTCATTCAATCTGATGAAGCGGTCATTACTGACGAAGCTGATAAACCTAAAGTGTCCGCTGTTTCTAACGCCACCGTCGACGAAGGCGGCATGGCAACACTCACGGTTTCACTCAGTAATGAGTCTACTTCCTCTACCCGCGTCTTTATCGACGCTTACGGGAATGGCGGTACCGCGACAGAAGGCAAAGACTTCAACACCAAAGATCTCTGGGTCAATTACGGCAGTGGCTGGGTGAAAGCCACTGGTGATTTCTCCGGCGGTAACTGGATTGATGTCCCTGCTAACACCAAAACGTTCCAAATTCGTTCTCAGACGACTCAGGATGACGTGTATGAAGGGAATGAAACTTACCTCATCAAGGCGAAAGCTGATGGACAAAGTGCACTGATTTCCGGCACCGTTACCATTAACGACCAGGCTGACCTCCCAATGATCGACAGTATCACGCACCTTCGTGATGGCGTTGAAGGAGGCACCTGGCCGGGGTGGACGATTAACATGACCAATGCGTCTACCACCAATACCACTGTCCAGTTGAACTTCAACGATGGCTTGCATCAAGCTGATTTCGGTAACGACTACAGCGGCAAAGTACACGTTTACAGCACATCGGGTACCTTCCTTCAGGAAGTGGTGCTCAATGCCAGCAACGGTTGGCGAGCCAATATAAACGTTCCTGCCGGTCAGCAAGGCGTGCGTGTCTACGCTGAAACCCTCAATGACAATGTCTATGAGGGCAACGAGACCATTCAACTCCAGGCGGCGGTGCCAGGCAGACAAGGCTTTATCCAATCTGCTGAAGCCGTCATCACGGATGAAGCTGACAAGCCACGCGTCACCAATGTGTCTAACGCCTCGGCGAATGAAGGCGATGCGGCTTCTGTCACCATCACGCTCAGCAATGAGTCCACCACCCCTACCCGTGTGTTTATCGATGCGTACGGCGGCTCGGCCACCGAAGGCAAAGATTTCAACACCAAAGACCTCTGGGTCAATTACGGCAGTGGCTGGGTGAAAGCCGCCGGCGATTTCTCCGGCGGGAACTGGGTCAGTGTCCCAGCTAACACCAAGACCTTCCAGGTGCGCTCTCAAACCACAGAAGACGGCACTTACGAAGGCAATGAAAGCTACACCATCAAAGCCAAAGCCGATGGGCAAAGCAATCTGGTGTCCGGCACGGTCACCATTGTCGAAGATGAAGCGGCGACTATTGTCACCTCTGTGACCAAGCTACGTGATGGCGTGGAAGGCGGCACAGCTCCTGGCTGGACAGTGAACTTCAACAACCCGTCTGACGAAGCCACCACGGTCCGCCTGAACTTTAATGATGGTTATCATCAGGCTGATTTTGGCAAGGACTATTCCGGCAAGGTCTTTATTTACAACCTCGCAGGTCAGAAAGTCGGTGAAGAGGTACTCTCAGCCGCCAACAACTGGCGAGTAGACATCTCTGTCCCTGCCGGCCAAAAAGGCGTGCGTGTCTACGCTGAAACCCTCAATGACAATGTCTATGAGGGCAACGAGACCATTCAGATCCAGGCTGCGGTGCCAGGCAGACAAGGCTTTATCCAATCTGCTGAAGCCGTCATCACGGATGAAGCGGACAAGCCACGCGTCACCAATGTGTCTAACGCCTCGGCGAATGAAGGCGATGCGGCTTCTGTCACCATCACGCTCAGCAATGAGTCCACCACCCCTACCCGTGTGTTTATCGATGCGTACGGCGGCTCGGCCACCGAAGGCAAAGATTTCAACACCAAAGACCTCTGGGTCAATTACGGCAGTGGCTGGGTGAAAGCCGCCGGCGATTTCTCCGGCGGAAACTGGATTAGTGTTCCGGCTAACACCAAGACCTTCCAAGTGCGCTCTCAAACCACAGAAGACGGCACTTACGAAGGCAATGAAAGCTACACCATCAAAGCCAAAGCCGATGGGCAAGGCAGTCTGGTGTCCGGTACAGTCACCATTGTCGAAGATGAAGCGCCGACTATTGTCACCTCTGTGACCAAGCTACGTGATGGCGTGGAAGGCAGTACCACACCGGGCTGGACCGTCAACTTCAATAACCCTACTGATGAAGCCACCACGGTTCGTCTGAACTTCAACGACAGCTACCATCAGGCGAAATTTGGCGAAGATTATTCCGGTAAGGTGTTTATCTACAACCTGGCGGGACAGAAGATTGGCGAAGGCGACATCAACGCGGCCAATAACTACCGCCTCGACATTTCCGTTGCTGCTGGCCAAAACGGTGTGCGTATCTACGCACAGACCCTGAATGATAATGTCTATGAGGGCAACGAGACTATTCAGATCCAAGCTGCCGTGCCCGGCAGACAGGACTTTGTGCAGTCTGCTGAGGCCGTCATCACCGATGAAGCCGACAAGCCACGCGTCACCAGTGTGTCTAACGCCTCGGCGAATGAAGGCGATGCGGCTTCTGTCACCATCACGCTCAGCAATGAGTCCACCACCCCTACCCGTGTGTTTATCGATGCGTACGGCGGCTCGGCCACCGAAGGCAAAGATTTCAACACCAAAGACCTCTGGGTCAATTACGGCAGTGGCTGGGTGAAAGCGACCGGCGATTTCTCCGGCGGAAACTGGATTAGTGTTCCGGCTAACACCAAGACCTTCCAAGTGCGCTCTCAAACCACAGAAGACGGCACTTACGAAGGCAATGAAAGCTACACCATCAAAGCCAAAGCCGATGGGCAAGGCAGTCTGGTGTCCGGTACGGTCACCATTGTCGAAGATGAAGCGCCGACTATTGTCACCTCTGTGACCAAGCTACGTGATGGCGTGGAAGGCAGTACAACCCCGGGTTGGACGGTCAACTTCAATAACCCTGCTGATGAAGCCACCACTGTCAGATTGAACTTCAACGACAGCTATCATCAGGCGAAATTTGGCGAAGATTATTCCGGTAAGGTGTTTATCTACAACCTGGCAGGACAGAAGATTGGTGAAGGCGACATCAACGCGGCCAACAACTACCGCCTCGACATTTCCGTTGCTGCGGGCCAGAGCGGTGTTCGTGTCTATGCTCAGACCCTGAATGACAACGTCTATGAGGGCAACGAGACCATTCAAATCCAGGCGGCTGTCCCAGGTAGACAAGGGTTTGTGCAATCGGCTGAAGCTGTCATCACGGATGAAGCAGACCGTCCAGCATGGAAAATCAGTAATGCGACCACTACTGAAGGTGACTTTTTGGTGTGGGATATCTCTGTGCATACCGCCACAAAAGACAACTCATGGACGAAGATCGAGTTTGCCAATGGCACCGGTACCATCGGTACCGACACAGCTGGCGCGACCAACTTCCAGGCTTCTTACGATGGCGGCGTGACTTGGGGAGCCACCAAGTACTATGGTAACCAACTGATCGTGCCTAAGGGCACAACCAGCTTCAAAGTGCGTCTGGCAACCAAAGATGATTCTGTCTATGAAGGCAATGAAACCATCACCATTAAAGTGACAGAAAGTGGCGGCGGACGTGATCCGGGTGTTGTCTTCGGCACAACCACTAGCACAGCCACCATCACCGATGCGGCAGACATTCCGAAAGTGGCCAGCATCACTGCTTTCCAAAATGCAGCAGAAGATGGTTGGGTGGGCTGGAACCTCAACATGACCAACACCTCCACCACCAACAGCACGGTGCAGTTGAACTTTAACGACGGTATCCACCAAGCTGATATTGGCAAGGACTATAACGGCAAGGTGCATGTTTACACCCAATCCGGCACCTTCCTGAAAGAAGTCGTACTCAATGCTTCTAACGGTTACAAAGCCAATATCACCATCCCTGCGGGTCAAACTGGCGTGAAAGTCTACGCTGACACCCTCAATGACAATGTCTTCGAGGGGAATGAGACCATCAAGATCCAAGGTGCCGTCATTGGTCAGCAAGGTTGGGTGCAATCCTCTGCTGCCGTCATCACCGATGACGCTGACATTCCGAAAGTCGCCAGCATTACCCATCTGCAAAATGCGGCAGAAGCTGGCTGGGTGGGCTGGAACCTCAACATGACCAACACCTCCACCACCAACAGCACGGTGCAGCTGAACTTCAATGATGGCCTCCATCAGGCTGACTTCGGCGCGGACTACAACGGCAAGGTGCATGTGTACAGCACTTCTGGCGCTTTCCTGCAGGAAGTCGTCCTGAATGCTTCTAACGGCTATAAGGCGAACATCACCGTTCCTGCCGGACATAGTGGCGTGAAAATCTATGCTCAGACCCTCAATGACAGCATCTATGAAGGGAATGAGACCATCAAGATCCAGGGTGCCGTCATCGGTCAGCAAGGCTGGGTTCAGTCTGCCAATGCGGTGATCACTGATGATGAAGCGCCGACTATCGTCACCTCTGTGACCAAGCTGCGTGATGGCGTCGAAGGCAGTACAACCCCAGGCTGGACGGTCAACTTCAATAACCCTGCTGATGAAGCCACCACTGTCAGATTGAACTTCAACGACAGCTATCATCAGGCGAAATTTGGCGAAGATTATTCCGGTAAGGTGTTTATCTACAACCTGGCAGGACAGAAGATTGGTGAAGGCGACATCAACGCGGCCAACAACTACCGCCTCGACATTTCCGTTGCTGCGGGCCAGAGCGGTGTTCGTGTCTATGCTCAGACCCTGAATGACAACGTCTATGAGGGCAACGAGACCATTCAAATCCAGGCGGCTGTCCCAGGTAGACAAGGGTTTGTGCAATCGGCTGAAGCTGTCATCACGGATGAAGCAGACCGTCCAGCATGGAAAATCAGTAATGCGACCACTACTGAAGGTGACTTTTTGGTGTGGGATATCTCTGTGCATACCGCCACAAAAGACAACTCATGGACGAAGATCGAGTTTGCCAATGGCACCGGTACCATCGGTACCGACACAACTGGCGCGACCAACTTCCAGGCTTCTTACGATGGCGGCGTGACTTGGGGAGCCACCAAGTACTATGGTAACCAACTGATCGTGCCTAAGGGCACAACCAGCTTCAAAGTGCGTCTGGCAACCAAAGATGATTCTGTCTATGAAGGCAATGAAACCATCACCATTAAAGTGACAGAAAGTGGCGGCGGACGTGATCCGGGTGTCGTCTTCGGCACAACCACTAGCACAGCCACCATCACCGATGATGCTGATGCTCCAAAAGTCGCCAGCATTACTCACCTTCAGAACGGTGTGGAAAACAGCACATGGCCAGGATGGACAGTTAACCTGACTAACACGTCGACGACGTCAACCAAGGTGCAGCTGAACTTCAACGATGGTCTCCATGAGGCTGACTTTGGCGCGGACTACAACGGCAAGGTTCATGTGTATACAACGTCTGGCACTTTCCTTAAGGAAGTGAACCTTAATGGCTCAAACGGTTGGAGAGCAGATATTGAAGTGCCTGCCGGTCACAGTGGGGTCAGGATCTATGCTCAAACCCTCAATGACAATGTCTATGAAGGTAACGAGACCATCAAGATCCAAGGTGCAGTCATTGGCCGTCAGGGATGGGTACAGTCTCAAGCAGCCGTGATTACTGATGAAGCTGACAAACCAACACTCTCCGTCGTCAATACGAACGGAAACAACAGTGTAACGGAATCCAACTGGGCAACATTTACTATCAAGCTCAGCAAAGCCGTTGATCAGGCAACCAAGGTCAAGGTCAACGTATTTACAGGCTCTTCACCAGACGTCAACAACAAAGACATGGGTGGCTATGAGTACTGGACAGGTTCAAGCTGGGCAAACTTCAAAAGTGGCAGCCAATTAACGTTTGCGGCTTACCAGACTGAAATATTAGTCCGTGCGAAACCAATCAACGACAACAAGGTTGAAGGTAACGAAAGGCTCATTGTTAAAGCCAAACCAATCGTCGGTGAAACCCATATTGGCGGTGGCGAAGTGCAAAGTGCGATAACCGTTATCGATAAAGGCTATCGCGATACTAGCAATGATACGTCTGGTCACGTTCACTGGCACCTTGATGGTGGTGGCACTCAACACGTCAACGGTAATGGCTGGAGACCTCATGAGAAAGTCACCGTCTATAACCCTAATGGTTCCACGACCGTCATTTATGCAGATAAACACGGCTTCTTTAACATTCAAGCCGAAAACTTATATACCGTGGCTGGCACGCTGAATGCCAAAGGCGCACAAAGTGGTTGGGCGGTAAAAAGTAAGTATGTGAACCCGAGCATTACACCGCTTGTCCTTGACTTGGATGGTGACGGTATCGAAACGTCAGATGTAACAGAGAAACCTGTTAACTTTGATTACGACGGTGATGGTAAGGATGTTAAGACAGGCTGGATCACTGGCGGCGATGGTCTATTGGTGCGTGATATCAACAAGGATGGCCAAATCAATGATGGCTCAGAACTGTTCGGTTCAAATACCCGACTTGCAGACGGTTCCACTGCTGCTGACGGATATGAAGCACTGGCTCAACATGACTCCAACGCTGATGGTGTTATCGATAAAAACGATGCTATCTACTCCGAGCTAAACGTTTGGGTCGATAAAGACCAAGATGGTGTGACCGATGCTGACGAACTTCTCAGCATGGAAGATGCAAAAGTAGCATCTATCGATTTGGCTGCTAACTTTACTAGTGATGAGTCAAACAATAACACTATCGGTAAATCATCTACTTACACCACAACGGATGGTGAAGAGCGAACCGTAGCAGATGTTTGGTTTGCAACTCAACAAGGTGACGCGCAAGAAGAAGACCCATCTAACGTCATTGAAGAACATAACATCAGCGGATTGGATCAAGTGGAACTGGTATGGCACAGCGAAGATGTTGCAAATCAGCCATGGTCTGACACTGTCACTGATTTCTCTGTGGGTGAACCTCCATTGAACTTGTCTGACTTGGTCACGGACGACAATGACAACTTGCTAAGCGAAGACGACATAGACATGTTTGAGCAAGATGGCTCACTCATACTCCGTGTTGATACCACTGGAGACCATGTATGGAATCAGGAAATCATTCTGCAGGACATCACTTTGGATGACATTGTTGATAACGATGGAATGATTAAAAACGGTGTGTTTAGCGATGACAACGTCAAAGAATTGTTCCAAAAAGCAGCGAGTGTTGATGCGTTAGATAACTCAACAACACACCTGGATGATCCAAACATCGACGACCACTAAGAGAAAGGTGTCAAATTTTGCAATTAGCAGACAATGTAAAACCCCAGTGGACGATTCCTGGTGCGGGACAAACCACAGAAGACCCTCTTCTAGAGTGCTTGGTCATTTTGACCGAGCACTATGGCTCGCCCTGCTCCGGTGAAGCATTAGTCGCTAGTTTGCCAATGAGGGAAGCTCGGTTAACACCCGAGCTTTTCCCCCAAGCCTCCTCCCGAGCTGGCTTGGTATCCCGAGTGGTGAGAAAGCCACTCAATACCATTGGCGAAATGCTGACGCCCTGCGTTCTACTTTTAGTGGACCAAAAAGCCTGTTTACTTCGTTCTTTTGACAAAGAAACAGGCACTGCAGTTATTCAACTTCCTGATACTGGAGGAGAGACCGAACTTACCCAGGAAGAGCTAGAAGCGATCTATATTGGCTATGCCATCTTGGTGAAAAAGCAATATCGAGGCGATCAAAGCGTTGACGTGCATTTGCATACCAAGAAAGGCCATTGGCTGTTTTCCATGCTGAAAGAAGCAGCACCTATCTATCGTGAGGCTCTATTAGCGTCAGTGGTTGTTAACCTATTCGCATTGGTTTCGCCACTGTTCATGATGAACGTGTACGACAAAATTCTCCCTAACCAGGCTTTTGAGTCGCTATGGGTTCTTGCCAGTGGTGCAGCACTGGCCTTCACATTTGATTACATACTCCGCTACGTGCGGAGTATGCTTATCGACAATGCCGGCAAGAAAATTGATATCGTTGTTTCTTCCCGCATTTTTGCTAAATCCATCGGGATCCCGCTCGAAAAACGGGGGCCAAGTGTAGGTGGAATGGCAAAACAAATCAGTGAATTTGACAGCGTGCGGGAGATGCTGACTTCGACAACGATAACAACGTTAGTTGACCTACCTTTTGCGATTTTCTTCCTTTTCATTATCTATATATTTGCTGGTGATTTGGCCTTTGTTCCCCTAGTGTCTGGCCTCATCATTATTGGATATGCATGTGCTATACAGCCAAAACTTAGAGCCGCTATCGAGGAAAGTAACAAGTTCGCTGGACTGAAGAATGGGCACTTAATTGAAAGCCTGAGTGCAATGGAGTCCATTAAAGCGAATTTAGCAGAAGGTATTGTGCAGAAAACATGGCAACAAATGATTGCCCACTCTGCTACTTGGGGACTTAAGGTAAAGAAAACCTCGCAATCGGTTTCTTATCTAGCAACCTTTGTGACGCAAATGACCGCTATTGCCGTCGTAATTCTCGGCGTATTTAGGGTGTCTCAGGGTGACATATCTATGGGTGGCATTATCGCTGCAGTCATGTTGTCTAGCCGAGTAGTCTCCCCTATGGCCTCATTAGCCAACTTACTGACGCGCTCAAATCAAACAATGAGCTCACTTCGCCAACTTGATGCACTCATGGATCAAGAAGACGAATATCAGGATAAAGGCCATTTGATAAGTCGCAGGCAGTTGAAAGGTCAAATTGAATGCGCGGGCGTTTCTTTTGCTTTCAATGAAGAAGAAGAGCCAGTCATTTATCCAAGTTCCCTGAAAATCAATGAAGGTGAAAGCATTGCCATCATTGGGAAGAATGGGTCAGGTAAAACATCCTTGCTCAAAATGTTTGCTGGGCTCTACCAGCCAACACAAGGAAGCCTGAGATTCGACGGTATTGATTCCAAACAAATACACCCTGCCGATCTGCGCCGAAACGTTGGGTACATGCCACAGGATATCACACTGTTTCATGGCACGATCCGTGACAACATTTTATTCGGTACAAGACAGGTCACTGAACATCAGCTTATTCGAGCCGTACAGCTCTCTGGCGTTTCTCATTTCACCTCTTTGGATTCACAAGGCCTCGATAAACAGGTGGGTGAAGGTGGTCAATCTCTTTCTCGTGGACAACGTCAAGCTGTAGCACTTGCGCGTTCTATACTCAATGAGCCATCAATCTTATTAATGGACGAGCCAACTGCATCAATGGATGCATTTGCAGAAAAGCAATTTATTCGGGCGATGCAACAAGTAAGCAAAGACAGAACGCTTATTTTAGTCACCCATAAAATGTCTCTTCTTGATATTGTCGATCGAGTCATTGTTTTGGATAAAGGTCGCGTATTTTTAGACGGACCAAGAACAACTGTCCTTCAAAAGCTATCTCAAAACTCAGCTAGCGAAAGCCAGAGCAGGAGAACAGCCAATAATGAGTAAAAATCAGGACCGTGAACACGTCGACATGGCTGACGATATATATGGCGCCATGATGATGGATGTTCCCGGCAAATATCGTGTTGTTGTCTGGCTTCTTATTTTCATTGTTGCCTCATTTATTGTTTGGGCTTCTTTGTCTTCACTCGATCAGGTCACACGTGGTGAAGGAAAGGTTATTCCTTCATCACAGATACAGTTGATTCAAAGCCTTGACGGCGGCATTTTGCAGGAAATGTACGTCAAAGAAGGGATGATCGTAGAAAAAGGTATGCCTATTGTACGCATCGACGATACCCGCTTTCGCTCAGATGTCGCTCAACAGGAAGAAGAAGATGCAAGCCTGAATGCCAACATCATTCGACTACAAAAAGAGCTCGCCAGTGTCGAGCTTCAAGGGCTGGATGTTAACTGGGAGTCACAAATACTTATTGAGCCAGTGGCATTAGATTTCCCTGAAGAACTCCAATCTCAGGAGCCCGAATTGGTTCAACGACAGACTCTAGAGTATCAAGCGCATTTAGATGATTTAAAGAACAAAGTCGAAATCCAGTCCCGTCAGGTACTTCAGAAACAACAGGAAATTAAAGAACTAAAAACCAAGATAAAGACACTTGAGAACAGTGCAAAGCTGGTCGCCCGCGAATATGAGCTGACAAAACCGCTCGCCAAGAAGAAAATCGTCCCTGAAGTTGAGCTGCTGAAGCTTCAACGCCAGATCAACGATATGCGTGGTGAAATCGCCGCCCTGCACCAGACACACCCCAAACTTAAAGCAGAACAGGACGAGGCCATTCTGAAGCGCCGTGAATCCGTTCTTGCCTTCAAAAACGAAAACCTAACGCAAGTCAGCGAACTGGAAGCTAAGTTATCCCGTCTCCAACAAGCGAAAGTGGGTTCTCAGGACAAAGTAGATAAAGCCATTATTACCTCCCCTGTCAATGGCACAATCAAAACTATTCACATCAATACCTTGGGTGGAGTCGTGCGTCCAGGTGAGGACATCCTTGAGATTGTTCCAAA
This sequence comes from Grimontia sp. SpTr1, assembly GCF_947387585.1. Lineage (NCBI taxonomy): Bacteria > Pseudomonadati > Pseudomonadota > Gammaproteobacteria > Vibrionales > Vibrionaceae > Grimontia > Grimontia sp. SpTr1. The sequence goes on along the minus strand of NZ_CANDOD010000005.1, from coordinate 215,979 downwards.
CGAAGACCAATTACTGATAGAAGCCAAAATCCAACCCAAAGACATCGCATTCCTGCATTCAGGTTTGCCTGCTGTCGTCAAAGTCACTGCTTACGACTTCACTCGTTATGGTGGCCTTAAAGGAAAGCTGGAGCATATCAGCGCGGACACTACACAGGACGAGAAAGGTAACAGTTTTTATTTGGTGAGGGTCAGGACGGACGTTTCCAACCTCGAAGATAAAGAAGGTACCGCAATGCCAATCATTCCCGGCATGCTAACCAGCGTAGATATCATTACCGGGAAACGCACCGTGCTCGACTATATTCTCAACCCTATTCTTCGTGCCAGAGAATCAGCGCTCCGTGAGCGTTAAAAAAAGAACATGACCCAGGAGTTTGCACATGACGTGTACCCGCAACAGTCAAAAACGATTCAACAACCTAATCAAGTACTCCCTCTCGTGCGCTTTGTTGATCCCTACTGTCGGGTATTCAGACACGCTGGAGCAAGCCGTAGCAAAAACCCTCTCCTCCAGCCCTGATGTGAGAAGAGCCTTCCATGCTTACAAGGCACAAGAAGAACAAGTTGATCAGGCGTTTGCGGGTTATCTACCCGTCATTGACCTCACCGCAGGTTATGGTTGGGAGCAAACCGACAGCCCTTCTACCCGGGCTGCAGACAGGAAAGATGATGAACTGAATCCCGGTGAAGCAGGAATCAGTATCAGACAGGCTTTATTCAGCGGTTTCCAAACTAAAAGCGAGGTTGACCGCTCTAAGGCGGAGGCCAAATCCGGATACTGGAATCTCGTTTCGACCTCTGAAGATCAGGCGTTAGAAACGGTCAGAGTCTATATCAGATACCTACAAGCGAAACAGGTTGTTGAGCTTTCCGAGGAAAATCTGAAAAGCCATGAGTCTATCTATGGACAGATCAAAGAAAAGACAGACTCTGGACTAGGCTCGTCGGCTGATTTATCCCAGATTACAGGTCGGCTGGCTCGCGCTAAATCGAATCTGACTGCAGCAAAAAACAATCTAATGGATGCCAGAAGTAACTACATCAGGGTAGTGAATCTTCCTCCAGAAAACCTGAGCACGCCGTCTCCAGACACTGGACTGATTCCTGCCAGCTTAAGCCAGGCCATCGAGATTGCTGAGAAAGAACACCCAACTGTCAAGCTTTCCTATTCAGACATCAACGCAGCCAATTTCCAACATGAGGCAGCCAAATCTTCTTATTATCCCGAGGTCAGTCTTGAACTGAACGGCAACTGGAACAACGATATTGGTGGTTCCTTGGGCCATGACGATGACCTACAAGCTATGGTGCGCGTTCGTTACAACCTATACAACGGTGGAAGAGATAGCGCGTTTGAGCGTGAAATGGCCTATCGCATTGGTGAGTCAAAAGAGGTGAACCAGAAGGCGGTCAGAGATGTGATAGAAGGTACTAGGTTAGCCTGGAACGCCCGCGTCAGCCTGCGTGAGCAGATGGTTTATTTGAATGAACATGTTGCTGCTGCCGTAGAAACACAAAGTGCGTACACCCTCCAATTTGGCTTGGGGCAACGCTCGCTTATTGACCTTCTGGATTCTGAAAATGAATTGTTTGAATCAAGAAAGGACTATCTCGCTGCTGAATATGACTACCTCGTCGCGGAGTATCGCATTCTTAATTCTACCGGACGCTTGCTTTCATCCCTGAAAGTACAACCACCGGAGACGAGCAAACCACTTGAATAGGGAATAAGCGGCTAGAAGACCCTTTTAAGCCGCATGTAATAAAGTACGTGTGAAACAATATGGAACGCTGAGGTAGGTAGTGCAGCAATAGGAAGATAACGAAACCATCTATTTGTTTTTAGAGACACCAGAAAACGGAAAGAAGCATGACAATTACCAATAAAATCACGCTTGTGGTGGCTGCAACACTCATTTTGCTTTGTACGGCTATGGCTTATGCTGAGTTCACTATCAACCTTGCTTTTATACAGCAAGAAATGCAGTCACATGCCAATAGCGCTTTGCAAAACCTGAGCGCGGCGTTGGTCCCTATTCTAGAGACTGGGGATCTGGAAAAAAGTGATCGCTTCTTCTCTGCGGTAATGTCAAAAGACGCATTGGTTAGTCAGGTCACTTTGCAGTGGATATTTGACGGTGAATTACAAAATTGGGTCAATGAAGACGCGCTCCAGCAAAAAGCACCCGTTTGGTTTTCTTCTTTAGGATTCATTGAGCCGATATGGATGACTACAACGGTTCGAAACAGTTGGACGGAATTAGCGACTCTTTCCATTCAAATACCATCTGACAGCGCCAATCTTGCGCTTTGGGAATTACTCCGTTCATTTATTGTTTCCGCTGTCACTCTCGTGGCGGCTGCCACACTGATTGTACGTTTTACCCTTGGGCGCATGCTCTCCCCCATCAAAACCATCACCAAAGAAGCCAAACGTATTGCAAAGCTTGATTTCTCGGGGCATTTACCTTCACCAAAGGCCAGCGACCTCTCTGAATTGACACACACTTTCAACGATATGTCATCGCAACTCCAGAGCCTTTTTGAAACCTTGAACGAGGAAATCAGTGCTTTGCGCACCAAGTACCTGTTTGACGAAGGCTCAGGATTACCCAACCGCAGTTTCCTGACCCGCCAGACTGAAAGTTGGTTGTCAGACGGAGATTGCGGTGTGTTAATGCTCATCAACCTAAATTGGCTGGAGAAGATTGACCCGTCCCGGGGCACAAAAAGCCTTAACGATTGTCTCCGCTCTATGAGTAAAGCGTTTGGCAAGATTCTTCCGCAATCGAACGATGCAATGGTTGCAAGGCTCGGGAAATCTGAGATTGCGATTCTTATCCCAAGTGTCCATGAAAAACAGGCAAGAGCTTACTTGAGCGAAATAATCCGCGCAGTCAATGGTGAGATAATTAGTAACGGCATACCTACTGCCAAGGGGTTTACGATAGGTATCACTGAAAACCATGCCGATGACACCATGTCATCAATAATGGCACGTGCTAACACCGCACTTACTCAAGCAGAAGCCACCGACAGCGTGTTTGTTTTCTCTAGTACTGAGCAAGAATATACACAAGAACAGCTTGACCAGACTTTAAGGACATCCATTGAAGAAAAATTGGTTGAATTAACCGTACAGCCTGTATTTTCAAGAGCTTCCCATGAAGTCCAACACTATGAAGTGTTTGCCAAACTGCAGCTCAATGATGAGTTTATCCCCGCCAATAAGCTCATTTCCGATCTTTCCCGACTGTCGCTGGCGCAACACTTTGACCGCTGCGTGATAACACAGGTCATCTCTTTGTTAGAAAAAGATAAAAACAATGGCCCCTACTCCATCAATTTAACGGCTGACAGCACTAGAGACCCGGAGTTCTTAAAATGGTTGACAAGCACTTTGACCATCAACAAACTCAAAGATCGTTTGTTTGTTGAGTTTGCTGAGGCCATTGCGTGTAATCACCCTAAAGATTGTGAGCGCGCGTGTCGAAACCTGTCAGACGCAGGTTTACGATATGGTATAGACAGGTTTGGTCAACATCTTTCCTCAGTCTCTTATCTCAGGACATTAAAACCGGCTTTTGTAAAACTCGACCACTCGTTCATTCAAAACGCAGAAGATGACGGTAACCTCTTGTTACTCAAACCAATGATAAAAATGGCATCCAGTCTTGGTGTTGAAGTCATTGCTTCGGCCATTGAATATAAGCAGCAACTGGCGCGATTCCATGAAATCAGTATCTGCGCCTATTTTGGGTATATTTCCCCACCAGTCCCTATCGGGTCTGAAAGAAAGAGCCTCGTCAAAATCGCATAACCTTCCTACGCACAAGAGGCATCTAAAACCTCTTGTGCGTTTCTGCTGATCGTCATATAGCTTGTGCCAACTCGATACCTAAATTCTTCATACAAATAACTCTCATTCATCCCCGCCTTGTCTCACCGACCCATTAAGATAGGTTAATGGCACATCGAGACTACAGCCCGAAATGCGTAACTGCCTACCATCTGAAGGATTCTTATAAAAATCACGGATTACTTCAGCCATGGAGGTTGTTATGGCAGCAAAGAAAATTACACATCTGACTCTCTCTACAACAGCAATGTTCGTGCTATCAGCAATGAGTATTGGCAACGCCAACGCAGCGGGCTATCAAATCGCGTTTGACTCATCCGGCGGTCTTGGCCGCGCCTATGCCGGTGAAGCCGCCATCGGTGACAGCGCAGCGTCAATGGGACGAAACCCGGCCATCATGACGCTCTTTGAACGTCCTGAGTTCTCCGGTTCAATGATTTACTTTGACGCAGAAATCGACGTGACAGGTAATTCTGCGGCACAGTCTTCGTCAGACATTATTCCTTCCCAGTTTGTCCCTGCCAGTTACTATGTTCAGCCTCTTAATGAACAAATGGCCGTGGGATTAGGGCTGTACGCCAATTACGGATTGGGAACTGATTTAAAAGACGATTTCATTGCTGGAGATATCGGTGGAGACACAGAGCTATTCACCGTTAACATCAACCCTGCTATCGCCTATCAGGTCTCTCCGATGCTGAGTCTTGGCGCAGGTATTAGCCTGGTTTACGCCAGTGGCGAGGTAAACCGACATTATGGCGGGGGTGCTGGCAGTTTCGGTGTGCAGGCCTCAGACAAGATTTTAAGTTGGGATGGTGATGACTGGGCATTTGGCTGGAACGTGGGCGCGTTGTTGGCACTGGATGAGAAAAACCGTTTTGGCCTTTCTTACCGTGCAGGCGTTGATCTCAAGCTCGAAGGCACTTTCAACGATTTCAGCCCAGGTGTTGCCATTCCCGGTGGCGGTTCAACCACCGCCGTTTCTAATGTACCGCTACCGGCGATCGCGGAATTTTCGGGGTTCCACCAGCTAGATGACAAATGGGCAATTCACTATAGCGCGCTTTGGACGCAATGGAGTGAATACAAGGAATTCAGTGCTTCCAGTAGTGACTGCAGTGTCAATGGTGGCATCTGTTTCTTGAAGCCGGAAAAATATGACGACAGCTGGCGCTGGGCGATTGGTGCAACCTATCAGCTCAACCCAGCCATTAAGCTGCGTGCAGGCTTTGCACTCGACGAGAAAGCCGGTGAGACAACACTGAGCATTCCCGACCAAGATGCCTATTGGTATTCGACAGGTATGAATTACCAACTTGATACCAACTGGTCGTTTGATCTCGGTTTGGCTTACATGGACCGTTCAGATGAGTCTTTTACTGAAACCAGCTTATTCGCGGCAGACCATGACTATACGGCAAAAGGCTATTTGCTGATTGTTGGTGCACAAGCAAACTACCGTTTCTGAACAAAGAACGTAACCGTCCTTAAAACAGCCCGCCTCGCGGGCTTTTTTATGCCTTCAAAACGACAGGCAACAAGGAAAAAAAGCCGGTGCATCTAGCACCGGAAAAGACGAGAAAAAGTAAAGGACAGATTTAGGATTCAGTTCGAAGATCTTTACGGAGGATTTTGCCAACGGCAGTTTTCGGAAGTTCGGACACCACAACAACTTGCTTCGGGACTTTGTAAGCCGTGAGATTTTGGCGACAAAAAGCCTCCAGCGCTGACAGTTCCAACGTCTCTTTTGCCGTGATAAAAGCTTTAACCGCCTCGCCAGTAGCTTCATCGGCTACCCCAATCACGGCGGCTTCTAATACATCGGGATACGAGCAAAGCACTTGTTCCACTTCACTTGGGTAAACGTTGAAACCTGAAACCAGCACCATATCTTTGAGCCGGTCAACAATTTGAATACTGCCGTCCTCGAGGATCACCCCCATGTCCCCGGTCTTAAAAAAGCCATCCGCTGTTAAGACTTGTCCCGTTTCTTCTGGGTTATTCCAGTACCCTTTCATGACTTGTTCGCCTTTCAACACAATCTGGCCAACCTCGCCTTGCGGTAGAGCCCTGTCGTTAAGGTCCCAGATTTCCACGGCGGTATTGATCAACGGTCGACCGACAGTGCCGTAATGCTCTGCCCCCGGTTGATTCAGACTGATCACCGGTGAGGTTTCTGACATGCCGTACCCTTCGGTGATGGTACAAGCTGTCACCTCCTCCCATGCTACGCGGGCAGCATCGATCAGTGCTGTTCCGCCAGAAAGCGTGATTTTGAGGTGCGAGAAGTCCAGAGCGCGAAATTCAGGGTGCTGACATAAGCCGACAAACAAGGTGTTAATACCAGCAAAACCCGTGAATTTATGCGGTTGAAGTTGGGCAACAAAAGTATCGAGATCTCTTGGATTGGGGATCAGAATGTTGGTGTTACCTTGGGAGAAAAACAGAATGAGGTTCACGGCAAATGCATAGATGTGATAAAGCGGCAACGGACAGACAAACAACTCTTCTCCCGGCACCACCACATCTTTCAAACGCTCTTCCATTTGTGCCATGTTCGCCAGCACAGAAGCGTGTGTCAGGCATGCCCCTTTTGCTCTGCCGGTTGTCCCGCCTGTGTACTGCAACATACTGAGTGCTCCAGCATCTATCGCAGGCGGTAGAAAGGAAACGGCTTCTCCCGCCAGGATCTCATCCAAATCTGCCTGAAGAATATCCCGCCCGCTTGATGTCGAGGCCTTTCCTCCTCCCTTGGCATAAATCACGACATCAATGTCGGTGTGATCAATCACAGAGGCTAAAGGTGCAGAAAGAGGTGCAAAGATCACCAGCGCTTTCGCACCAGAGTCTGAAAACTGATGCTGCATCTCTCTCGGCGTATAAAGTGGATTGGTGTTTACAAGCACCAATCCGGCGCGCAAGGCTGCAAACGCAGCAATAGGAAAGTCGAGAATATTAGGAAGCTGAATTGCTATCCTATCGCCCGGCTTTAAGTTCGTATTGTTTTGAAGCCAGCCTGCAAACTGGCGGGATTTTTCCTCAACATCACGATAGCTCAGGCTTTGCGGTCCGCAATAGAAAGCCGTTTTGTCAGCGTATTTGTCGCAGGCGCTTTCAATAAAAGTCGCCAATGTGATGTTGTTTTGCTGAATACCATTGGTCACGTTCATCATCCTTCTGTTTGGGTTCCTTGTTGTGTACGTTTTATCGTGACAGCGTCACGTATCTACTCTCCAACAAAGAACTTGTAGAACAAGTGATGCATTTTTTTGCCGTACGGTGGGAAGAGCATATCGCTGAAAAACAATTTCCCGCGTACCAAAACCGATTTGCAGTGGGAGAACGTTCTGAAGCCTTCCACACCGTGGTAGCTGCCCATACCTGAATCTCCAACGCCACCAAATGGCAAGTCATCGACAACCACATGGAATGCCGCGTCATTGATACAAACACCACCCGCGTGCGTTTCTCTCAAAAACCGACGCTGGAAGTCTTTGTCAAAACTCAGAACATACAACCCAAGTGGACGTGCGTTGCTGTTAATGGCATCAATCACATCCTGGGTATCCTGATAACCAAGAATCGGTAAGATTGGGCCAAAGATTTCTTCCTGCATGACTTTCATAGATGCACTGGCACCCAACACCAATGTCAGAGGCATAAAGCAACCTTCCGGTTGGACATCAAGCTCGCCAAGATGCACGACTTTAGCACCCTGAGCCTGTGCTTCCTCCAAATACCCCATCAAACGCTCGAACTGCTTGGGATTGATCACCCGGGTACGTTTGTCATTCCCCTGTGTTGAGGGGTACATGGATTCGTAGCGACGGCTTATCTCCGCGACCAGTTCATCCAATCTTTCATTCGGGCAATAAATGTAATCTGGAGAAACGCAGGTTTGCCCTGCATTCATGGTTTTGCCATAGATAAAGCGTTTAACGGCTTCATTAAGGGGAATCTTGTCATCAATGATCACGGGCGACTTCCCGCCCAATTCAAGGGTCACAGGCACAAGCTTATCGGCAGCGGCAAGCATCACATGCCTGCCAACCTGCGTAGATCCAGTAAACAGCAGGTGATCAAAAGGCAATTCAGAGAAAGATTTGGCCACATTGGCATCCCCTTCGACCACATGCACTTTGTCACGCGGAAAAACGCTGGCGAGCAAGTCCACCAGCACTGCATTGGTCGCGGGGGTGTATTCCGACACTTTGATCATCGCGCGGTTTCCTGCCGCAATAGCTGCCACCAACGGTCCGATGGTGAGAAAGACCGGGTAGTTCCAAGGCGAAATAATCCCTACCACGCCCAAAGGCTGATAATGAATTTCTGCCTTGGCAGGCTGAAAGACAATGCCGACTTTGCGTTTTTGAGGTTTCATCCAGCGACGAAGATGCTTGATCGTGTAGTCAATCGAGGACAGAGAAGAAAAGATGTCGCCCAGCATACTCTCATCGTGACTCCGATAGCCGAAGTCTTGCTCCAACGCTCTCAGCAAATTTTCCTTTTCACGATGAATGGCAGATTTAAGTAATTTCAAATCCGCAATCCGGCTTTCGTAACTGGGGTATCTGTCTTCGTTAAAGGCGCGTTTTTGCACGTAGAACAAGGTGTTGATGGTTTCTGCGCTCTTATTTTCAGAGCACTGGACCGTTTCTTGTTCCATCATGACCGGCTCAGAAAGTTTCTCTGCGTTATTCATATTGATCTCCCGACTGCAGGCCTCCTTTATCTGAGATTTCCGATAGGTTTGGATATCAGAAGGATGCATAACTTCTTCGATACTGAGTACTCAATATGCGCCAACGACGGGAGAACGCTTTGTTAATTTATGCCAAAGGCTTATCTGTATTTCTCCTATATACCCAAACAACCTGAAGATACAGGATTCAGGTTGTTTGGGTATATGTATAAAAAAGGAGCGCCACAATGGCGCCCCTGATTAAAAATCTCTTTGTTGATTGATTAATGGCGACAGCTTTCTGCCAAGGTATTGGCCGAAAGATAACGGTGACGATATTCACCAGGTGCACACCCCTCCCAACGCCTGAATGCGCGATTGAAGTTAGCCACATTGGAAAAGCCCACCAAATAACCTATTTCACTGATACTCATGTGAGGTTGCTTGATGTAGTTCATCGTCAGCCTCTTACGCGTATTGTCGAGGATGTCTTTATAACAGGTTCCCTGATCATTCAGTTTACGCTGAAGGTTTCTGAGGCTCAGTCCCAGCTGTTTGGCAACATCCGCCTGAGACGGTGCACCAAGCGGCAGTTCATCCACGATTCGGGTTTCAATCTGGAAGGTCAGATTGGTTTTATCTACCCGACACATGAATTTGTTCAGCATTTCGAGGTGCATTTCGTTGATAGCAGGATTACTGCCAATCGACTGGGCCTGGGCAATTTCCGCATCCATCACAACCGCATTGCGATCGCAGCCATACTCAATGGGACAATCGAAAAACGCTGCGGCCACTTCGCAATCCGTGCTTGGACGCTCGAAGTTAAATTGGATTTTGATTGGATTGAAGTCACGACCAACAATGTCACGGGATAATTGCACCAGCGTCGCCTGAAACGCTTCGATCATATGAGGCGTAAGCACCTGACGGCCGCTGTCTGCGTAGCGATAGACTTCCAAATCTGACACGAAGTCGACACCCCTTTCCTCATAGGCGTACATGTTGCAGCAGTTGGAAACCACACGTTTATATTGGGCGACGCGTTCTAACGCTTCTTGAAGGCTGTATGCAGATTGCACGGCATAACCAAGTGCATGAAGCACGGAGGGATGAAAGCTTCGCGCCACTTCGATATTAAAAGCGCGACCACCTACTTTGTTGTTGCAGTAAGCGAACAAATTGCCAAGGCTTTGCACGCAGACTCTTCCTTCAGGATCGTTGACTTCAGAAGGAGAAATATCAAACTTTTCTAAGGTTTTGATCGGATCAATGTCATGGCTTTTCATCGCCCGGGTAATAGGGATCAGCCATCCACTCAATGTTGAATAATATGCGTTCATACTAGTCACTTCCTTGAAATACCCTGCTGCAAGCACTGAATCTGCAGCTAGGTATACACCCCATCAATGTTGCAACCATGTTGCATTAAGTAACGATAGTGTGAGTGGCAGAGATATAAATGACCATATTCAAATTTTGATGGATTTAATGGTTTAAACAGGTGTTCATCCAATTAATGAAACGTGATTCTTAATGTTGACTTATTCGACCAAAACGAACGTGTTATGAAATCTAGCTATTATTGGAAAGAATGAAGCCAGCGAGTGCTGGCTTCGTATAGATATACCCAAACGACCTGAAGATGCTCGCATTCAGGTCGTTTAGGTATAAGCATTTAAAAATCTATCGGAGGCTGTTTTCGCATCTCTTCCAACGAGCTTCCCATCCTTATTGGATCAGAAAGAGACTCATGCTCATAGACACTTTCTGTAAACTCCAAAGCGTCATAAAAAGCCCAACCCTGTTGCGATAATTCATTCGCAATTTCCAATTTGTTCTTTCCTCCGTGGTGCATGTCGACCACTTCGGCAAAGGTGTCCTTCTCACTCATGGCAGCTCCTCTCAGGCAAAGGAAACACCTCATTACCCTAGTGAGAGATCCTCAGCAAAGTTGTATCAAAATCCTGACTGACTCACGCAATTCATCTGCCTGTAAAACTTGGCAACATCGTCACCACAAAATCCAATCAATTTCACCTCCGGCAACTTCCCTGCGTTCTCAGCTAGATAGCGTTAAGCAATCGCTCTCTTTTATGTAAATGGTCGAAATTGTTTCAATAAGTGGACATTTGTGATTGTCATAGCATGACTGCATTAAAGAGATCGTACACTTAACTGGACTTTTTTGAACCACGTCGAGGAATTAAGTATGTACGACATCAATATCAAGCCATCTTCCCTTCATACCAACCTTCAGCAAACCATCATTGCATTGAGCCATGCACAAGCAACTGAGAGTAATAAACAGGCTTTCATGCAGTCCGTTGAAGAATATATGTATGAAAATCATTACTTTGACCTGTTCGAAAAAATCGTTTCGTATCGTGTAAATGAAATCCATCAAATGCAGGATCCAGATGCGCCCCGTGGCAACCTTTACACCACGCTGACATCGCCTCTCGCCCAAACGATTACCGGCGTGAAGCCCATTAACGATCTTCCATCCTTATTCTTGTATATCGAGCGCACAGCTATTGCTTTCTATGGTGATATTCTGATGTGTTGGGCAGAGTTCAAAGCGTTTCAAATCAACCAGCAAGCCAAACGCCATCTGCAAGCACACTATGATGAGCAATGCCCGCCAACCAGTTCTGAGGAAAATGTCAGCGAAATGTACCGCTACGAGGTAGTGGAAGACATCCGTAACGATGAGAGATTGTTCTTAACCAGCCACTCTCTGTATCCGATGACGCTTTCTCTTGCCAACGTCCTCATCAACCTCGAAACCTTTGTGAAACAACAGCATTGGTACGAGATGCTTTACTACCTGGATATCTCTGCGTCCGGTGAGCACTTCATCCTGTATCAGGATATTGGTGGTGAGGCTCCGTTGCTTCTCTCTTCTGCGCTTATTCAACGTTACGAGCAACATGACAACTGGTTGACATTTGACCCATTCTTCCAAACAGACAGTTGGACTCTCACCTTATCAAATGAGAAAATCAGCACATTAGAACAGTCCGGAATTTTCTCTAACAGACTGAAAAGTAAATTAAATATGCAATCTGTTGAAAAATTTGATTATTCCCTTTTGCGAGCTGTTACACAAAAGCAAGCTGTCTGTGAAATAATCAGAATGGCCATCAGCGGACCACGCGAGAAGTTGAACCATGTCCTTTACCTGACACTCAAATACTTGACGTTGAAACTGGCTGATATTGGCCTTGAGGTGGCTTACACCATAGTGGAACAACCTTCTATCCTCGGGTTCTACCAATCAGTGAATAACGACAGTAAAAACATTCTGCCTTATGTCGCCCTGTGCCAACAGCAAGTCGCGGGTACAGCGTTGACCACCTATCAAGGTGTCGTTTTCACCGGCCCGATGAGTCAGGCATTCGAAGAAAACAGCTTCAGAGATTACAACAAGAGAATTATTTCAATGCGAAAACTCGCGAGAGCCTCTGCCAATGCATGATTTTATCGGGGCTATCTCCAGTAACTATATAGCGATATTCCTTGTCGCTATCGCCAGTATTGTCGCGATTTGGGCCACCAATTTCGCGCGGGCGTTGGCAAAAAACAGGTCGGGGATCACCCGGCCTTTATATCGCCCATACACCCTTTATACCGCCTTCATTTCGGCGTGGATTCTGTCGAACGCCTACTTCCAGTCTGGCCTTTTGGTGTATTTTGGCGAGCCCGGTGCAACCCTCATGGCATTGGCGGCAAACCTGTTTTCGGGATTAGCTTTTGCTTTTGCTTACCTTTTCTCCTGCCGGTTAGTCTCAGAGCATCAAGGGTTTAAGATAAAACGCTGGCACTGGTGGTTTTTCCTCACCACCTGCGCAATCACCTTGGTCACCAATTTGGTGCCTGGGCTGAATGTCGTTTCCGTAGATGTGTATGACATCGGCAACTTCGTCATACGCTTCGGACCGACAAGCGGTGTATTCTTCGGGATTCTGATCCTGCTGATCATCATGACCCTAACCAACTTCGTGTACTCCAGCCGAAGCAAAGTCAAACTGCAGCAGATCAAAGCAAAGTACATGGTGTTGGGGATGGTCGCCTTTATCGTCTCGACGTTTATGGCGCATTTCCTTATTCCTGTGGTATTCAACGATTTCTCGATCGTCTGGGTGCCGCCTGCCCTGTCCATCATTGAAGCTCTGCTGGTCGGTTATGCCTTGTTGCACAACCGCTTTTACAGCAGCCGTTATATCGCGATGATCGTCGTCAGCTTCCTGATTAACGCATCGCTGTATATCGTGCCTATATCGCTATTGACGGCCCGTCACTTCCCGATGGAAAGCGTCATCTTTGTGGCTTGGACAGTACTGGCCGGTATGTTCTGGAACCGCTCACACAAGTACATTCGAGGAAAAGTGAACCGCCTCTTCTATAAAGAGAAAGGCAATCCGGTTGAAAACATCTGTAACCTGATTGGAGAGTTCCGCTATTCCACCGATGATGCCGTGGTTCAGCTTAACAAAGTGTTGAATGCCAAATTTGGTCGAATTCAAAAGGTCGACAACAACGCAGACAACAATGTTTTCCTCTCCTGTTTCCATGGCGACCGCTCGGTGCTGGTGAAAGAAGAACTGGAGTATGAAATCAAGCATGAAGAGCCTGAAGTTCAAGAAGAGTTGCTTGATGTCACCCGGGCAATGGTCAATGCAGGGACTTCTCTGGTGCTTCCCATTACGAACGAGAAGAAAGAAGTTACCCATCTGTATATGGTGTCGAAAGACAACGACCTTTTCTCCAGTGAAGAAATCATGGGCTTGCAACGGCTTTTTGATGAAGCCAACCGCTTTATCGTTACCGAAGACAAAGTGCGAAAGTCGCAGGTCTTAGCAGGCTCTATCGCCCATGAAATCCGCAATCCACTCACGAAAATTAAATACCATTTCGAGCGGATCGATGCGGACATGTTTGGTGTCGAAAATGGCTCGCTTGCGCCTTTTGCTTCTCAGGACATGCAAAAGCTCTATCAAGAATTGTCAGAAGGTAAAAAAGCCGTTCAACTCGGTACCCGTTTTATCGATGCCATTCTGGATGAGCTTCGCGGAGACGGCATCAGCACCAGCTTATTCGCCTATTACTCTGCAGCAGAATTGACGACACAAGCGATCAAGGATTTCAGCTTCTACAGTGAAGACCACAGAAGCCGGATTGATCTGAACGTGCAGGATGACTTCTTCTTCCACGGCAGCGATACCCTTTATAGCTTTGTGCTTTTAAACCTGCTAAAGAATGCGGTGTACTACTTTGACTCACATCCGGAAAGCCGCATCAGAATTCACTTTGCTCATTCGAAAGAAGGGAATTCAGTGCATGTTGTCGATACTGGACCCGGAATCCCGGTAGCACAGCTTTCTCAAATCTTTGATGAGTTCTACACCAGTGGCAAGCAGCAAGGTAATGGCCTTGGCCTTTCTTACTGCAAACGCGTGATGGAATCCTTTGGCGGCACAATACGCTGCGACTCTGTTGAAGGAGAATACACCGAATTTGTCTTAACCTTCCCTTCTGTTGACCAACAAGAGCAGGATGAAGAAACCCAAAGCCGCATCAAACAGTTTGCCGCAGGTAAGTCCTGTCTGGTTGTTGCCCAACCTGAAGCAGGCAGATGGCTTTCTAAGCAATTCGGCGCGTTAGACATCCAGGCCTGTTTTGCCCATGATGTCGAGACAGGATTCACCCACGAGCTTAACCAGCCTGTCGATTTCATTGTGCTGGAGCGCGCTATGCTCGAACAGGACATGGCATTGGTGAAAGCGCTGCGCGCTGGTGATTTGGGTCACCACGCTCAGGTGACCCCCGTGCTGGTATTCGATACCAACGCCCAAACCACGCCTTCTGCATTCTCTGAACACTTGGTGCAAGGAGAGCTTGAAGGTGTGTTCAATAAACTCCTATTTCTTCGCTCCTTCAACAACCTGATTGACGAAGGCAAGCTGGCGAAACTCGGCAGTCTAATTGGGAAGAGGGTGCTGGTTGTGGACGATATGCAGGTCAACCGCATGCTGGTGAAAGCCTACCTCACCAGCGAAGGCATTGAAGTCGAAGAAGCCACCTCAGGCGATGAATCCATTCAGAAGGTGAAAACAGAACATTTCGATTTGATCCTGATGGACATTCACATGCCGGGTAGAAATGGTATTGAAGCCACCCATGAAATTCGCCGCTTGGTTGGGCCAATCCCAGTGGTTGCCCTGTCTGGTGAATACAGCGAAGAAGTGACGCTCGCCATCCGAGAGGTGATGCAAGATCACTTGGTGAAACCCATTACCAAACAGCAGCTATTAAGAACGCTGACAAAGTGGCTGGTACGCGGGTTTGCCAGCCATGAAACCATCAGCAATGTGCCGGACACTAAGCATTAAGTGCTAGGCGCGCAGAACAGCGCTCTCCAAAAACAAAAAAAGGCCTTAAAGGCCTTTTCTTGTTTTGCTTGCTTGTTAAAGCGCTATCCTTGATAACCCATCAGTCTTGGCATACTCAGAATCAAATCCGGGAACAGGATCATGACAAAAAGTGCTGCCAACAGAACGAAGATGAACGGAATCACTTGCTTGATAATGCCCGCCAACGGAATCTTGGTGGTGCCGTTTATCACGAACAGCAAGACCCCATAAGGTGGCGTAATCAGGCCAATCATCAAGTTCACGATGGTCACCACACCGAAGTGAACAAGGTCGATACCCAATTCACGACAGGCTGGCACAAAGAGTGGCACGATAACCAGAATCACGGTGGTAGCATCCAGCAGGAAGCCAAGACCGAGATAAATCAAGTTAACAATCAACAGGAACTGCAACGGTGACAGATCAGCTGCTGTGATCATTTCAGCAATCGCAGTAGGAACATTCTCTGTCGCTACGATGTAGTTGAAGATCAGTGCAGAACCGATAACCAGACCGACGGATGCCGACGAGTACGCACTCTCTTTCAGCGCAATGTAAAGTTGCTTGAAGCTGATTGAACGGTACGCTACTGCCAGAATCAAGGCATAGGCCGCTGCCACTGCCGCCGCTTCGGTTGGCGTAGTGATACCACCGTAGATACCAAACAGCAGGATCGCTGGCATCATCAAGGTTGGCAACGCGCGGAATGTGATGCGTGGGATATCCTTCATCGGCGTGCGTGGCTCTTTCGGGATATCCATCTTGGTAGCCATATAAGCGTTCAAGCCCATCAGAACCACACCCATCAGGAGACCCGGTACCAAGCCTGCGATAAAGAGATAACCGACCGAGGTATCAGACACCAAGGCGTAAATAACCATTGGGATCGAAGGCGGAATGATTGGCCCAATTGTCGCCGATGCGGCAGTAATCGCTGCTGCGTAGGACGGCGGATAGCGACCATCTTTGGTCATCATGTTGATGATAACGCGGCCTACGCCGGCGGCGTCTGCCACCGCTGAACCAGACATACCCGAGAAGATCAGACTGGAAACGATGTTAACGTGTCCTAAGCCGCCACGGAAATGGCCAACCATTGCGACACAAAACTGGAGTAGTCTGTCCGTGATACTGCCCGCGTTCATAATGTTCGCAGCAGCAATGAAAAGAGGCACAGCCAGCAGAATAAAGCTGTTGTAGAACCCCTGAATAATTTGTTCGCCTGCCAGCGCCAAGTCCTGACCACTGACTGCCAAGTAAACAATGGCACCAATAATCATAGAGAAAGATACCGGCGTACCGAAAGCCGCCAGCAACAGCACTGTCACCAGACATAGTGTTAAAGCTAAACTCATTCTTCCACCTGCTCATCCTTGTCTTCTTGCACTTTGTAGTTCGGATTCAGGAATTGAATCAGTGCAAGGCCGTAGCGGAGAATAATCGCGCCAAGGAAAATCCCGTAAATACTGAATACATAATCGAGGCGCCATTTCAAAATCGCGCTTTTCTTGATTTTGTAGAACGTGATGTAGTCCCACGTCGGCAAAAAGCTCATCCCGAAACCGATGATGATGCCCAGTGCAGACAAGATCAGAAAAATACGTTGTACCTTCCCAGGCACACTTAAAAAGAGAAGATCAAAGCGAATGTGATCTTTATGACGCAGACAAAACGCGCCCGCCCAGAAAATAACCCACAGCCAAAGTGTCAGAAGCACTTCTGACGACCAGCCAATCGGATCATTCAAGACGTAGCGGGAAAATATTTGCGCGCAAAAGAGAAGGAACATTACCGCCAACATGGTGACTGCAACGCCATCTGCTATTCGCTGTAACCAGTGCAGAATTGTTTTCACAACATGACTCCCTAGTTGCTGTGCATGTCGGCAATCAAACAAAAGCCTTGCAAGCTTTGTTCAGAAATCGCCCTTTTATTCCGAGCGAGTCCTCTTCCTAATCCATGGCGACAGCCTTCCCTGTCCCAGAGTCCTTCCATACTTCACTCCTTGTTGTCAGAGACTTACTGCCTCTTTGTTATATACCCAAGCAACCTGAGGATGCAGGATTCAGCGAGATTGACTGGTGTTGTGATCGCGGCGTCCCTTTGTAGGTGTAGTCACCTCCATCAAAAAGGGACAACAAAGAGCACGACGCCAGTCAACTCGCCCGAAGGGAAGCCCTCAATGCGCCCACTTCTTCGTTAAATTTCACGGAAATAGAACGACTATTCCTCGCAAAATTTGCCTCGAATTGAACGCATTGATGACCTCTGAATGCGAGCATCTTCATGTTGTTTGAGTATAAGACGAAGCCTGAGAGCATTCGCCCTTATTGACCTGTTACTAGCCTAGACGAAGTGATTGTGGATTTGTTACCCGATTGTGTCTCATTTGTTAAAACATCACCTATTTTTCAAATTAGGGGATATTTTTAGATTTATAGCCCATTCACAAAAACGAGACAGATGCGAAGAAATTTAGGGAGTAAAACTGAAAAGGCATCGTGATGAAGTCGATGCAGATTTCTTAAGACTCAGTTTCATTGAGGCATGGACAAATGACGCTGTACGAAACACTCCGCACGGATTTACTGAAAGGTGAATTTGAGCCGGGAAGCCGACTCAGAATGGAATCGCTGAAAGAACGCTACGGCAGTGGTGTGAATCTGTTGCGCGAAAGCCTGACAAGACTTTCCTCTGAAGGATTGGTGATTGCAGAAGGCCAGAAAGGCTTTCATGTCGCGAGCTTTTCAATCCAAAAGATGGAAGAACTCACCCGACTGCGCATTCTTCTTGAAACGGACGGTGCCCGCGCGTCTTTTGCTAACGGCGATATGGAATGGGAAAGCAATCTGGTTGCTGCCCACCACAAACTCGAACACGTCGAGAGCAAAATGCGAGAAAACATCGATGAGTATTTCATGATGTGGCACCGATGTGATTACGAATTTCATGCGGCATTGATTGGCGCATGCCAGTCAGAATTGCACATGCACTACCACAGACAGGTCTACGATCAATTCAGGCAGTTTGTCGTCATGGAACTTCGTACAGAAGGATTTCGTGGCAAATACGTGGTTGATGAACACCAAAGCGTGTTGGAAGCGGCGTTGAAACGCGACCTCGATGCCTGTGTGAAAGCATTGGAAACCCACCTAGGCGGTTTCCTTACCCGAATGAAAGAAACAAGTACCCAAAATCGACAGTAAAGCCTGTCGCATCATAATCATAACAAGGAAGTAAACAGTAAATGGAGAAGCCAAGAATCGC
This sequence comes from Grimontia sp. SpTr1, assembly GCF_947387585.1. NCBI lineage: Bacteria > Pseudomonadati > Pseudomonadota > Gammaproteobacteria > Vibrionales > Vibrionaceae > Grimontia > Grimontia sp. SpTr1. The sequence continues at coordinate 197,753 of NZ_CANDOD010000005.1, read as the reverse complement.
CGTCGTCGGAGCAGGATTGATCGGCAAAAATCATATTCGACTCGTCTCGGAGAGCAATGCGTGTGACTTAGCCGCCATTGTCGATCCGTTTGAAGCGAGCATTGAACTCGCCAAAGACTATGGCGTGCCCCACTTTGAAACCCTTGTGGAATTGCTTGATTCAGGTTTGGCGGATGGCGTTATCCTCGCCACCCCAAATAATCTGCATGTCCCGCAAGCAAAGCTCTGTATTGAATATCGCATGCCGGCACTGATTGAGAAGCCAGTGTCTCACACTGTTGAAGAAGCCAACTCATTACTCGACATCGCCACCAAAGAACCCGGCATCTGGGACACTTTGCTGGTTGGTCATCACCGCATGCACAGCCCGATCATCAAACGTACCCGTGAAATCATTGAAACGGGCGCTATTGGCCAAGTGGTGGCCGCTCATGGCAGCGCCATGTTCTACAAACCTGATGATTACTTTGTGGCCGCGCCATGGCGAACCAAGGAAGGTGGCGGTCCCATTCTGATTAACCTTATTCATGACATCGGCAACTTACGTTACCTCTGTGGCGAAATCGTTGCTGTACAGTCCATGGCGTCCAACCGCCGTCGTCAGTTCGAAGTCGAAGATACGGTTTCGATCAATCTCAGCTTCGCCAATGGTGCACTCGGTACTTTCCTGCTCTCAGACACCGCAGGCTCTGGTCAAAGCTGGGAACAAACCTCGCAGGAAAATAAAGCCTACGCGAGCTATCCCGATGAAGATTGTTATCACATCGCCGGCACCAGCGGTTCGATTTCAGTGCCAACCATGCGTCTCAAATACTACAAAAACGAAGAAGATCGCTCATGGTGGAAACCATTCGAATGTGAAGACGTGTCGCTTCACCGCAAAGACCCATTGGTTGAGCAGCTTAATCACTTCTGCCGCGTGATACGTAAAGAAGAAAAACCCTTGGTAACGGTGCGAGACGGCCTGCAAAACCTCCGCGTGACTGAAGCCGTGGTTGAGGCGGTGAAAACCGGTCGCACAGTATACATTGACGACATCGCATAGGAGGGCGTGACATGAAATCTATTCTAGTGATGAACGGCCCTAACCTTAACATGCTGGGTCAACGCGAGCCTGGACTCTACGGACACAGTACCTTGGCAGATGTCGAACAGCTATGCAGAGATACCGGTGCAAAACACGGTATTGTCGTTGAGTGCTTCCAAAGTAACCATGAAGGTGAACTGATTGAAGCACTGCACAATGCAGGCCGCGCAGTGAAAACAGGAAACATGATCGGCGTTGTGTTCAATGCCGGTGCTTACACACATACCTCTATCGCCCTTTATGACGCCATTAAAGCGGCTGAAGTCCCTGTGATTGAGCTTCATATTTCCAATGTGCATGCTCGTGAATCGTTTCGCCATCACTCCTACCTTTCACCTGTCGCAGTCGGTGTGATTGTTGGGTTTGGAATTGAAGGCTACGCCCTAGCTATCGACGGGCTGGTCGCAAAGCTGGGGAGCCAATAACGCATGATTTACTCCATCGCAACGGTTTGCCTTTCAGGCACCCTAAGACAAAAAATCGAAGCCATCGCCAAAGCGGGTTTCCGTGGTATTGAAATCTTCGAGAATGATCTGATTACTCACAACGGTTCGGTTCACGAAATCCGAAGCATGTTAGACGATCACGGTCTTGAGGTTGTTACCTATCAACCCTTCCGCGACTTCGAAGGCCTCCCTTCTCCTTACCGGGAAAAAGCGTTTGATCGCGCGGAAAGAAAGTTTGACCTGATGGAAGAACTGGGCACCGATTTGTTGATGGTCTGCAGCAGTGTGTCGCCCCAAGCTTTGGGCGGTATTCAACGCGCAGCAGATGATTTCCATGAGCTTGGCGAGCGCGCAGCCAAACGCAATATGCGGGTTGCCTACGAAGCCTTGGGATGGGGTAAATACGTTCATGACTACCGCGACTCATGGGAAATTGTGCGTCGCGCCAACCACAAAAATGTCGGGCTATGTCTCGACACTTTCCACATCTTTTCTCGCCAGACCGAGCTGGATACCATGCTCAACATTCCCGGCGACAGAATTTTCCTCGTACAGGTTGCGGATGCCCCTAGCCTTTCGATGGATCATCTCAGTTGGAGCCGACACTACCGCTGCTTCCCTGGGCAGGGCGATCTTCCTATTGGTCAGTTTGTGTCTAACCTTCACGCGACGGGTTACGACGGGCCTTTCTCTCTCGAGATTTTCAACGATCAATTCCGTGCAGGCTCAACGGAAAAAACGGCCCGAGACGGCTACCGTTCACTGGTTTATGCCAACCGTGCGGCAGAAAAATCTGCTGATACAGAAGCGCTTGAAATTCCAAGTGTCAACCCGCCCAGCGAAGTACAGTTTATTGAATTCGCCGTCAGCGACAATGAAAAGCTCGCCTTGACCAAGCTGCTGTCTCAACTTGGTTTTTGCCACGCTGCTACCCACAAACGTAAAGATGTGGAATTGTGGAAACAGGGGAATATTCATCTGGTGATGAATATGGAGCCAGATAGCTTCGCCCAAAACTTCCACCAACAACATGGCGTCTCCGTCTGTGCTGTCGGTTTAACCTGTACCCATGTCGACGATATGGTGGAGAGAGCCAAGAAGCTCGAGTTCTCGCCGGTTTACGGAAACCCAGAAAATGACACGCATGGCATTCCTGCCATCTATGGCCCAGGTCAAAGTCTCCTTTACATGGTGGATGACGCTGACCAGCCTCCTCATTGGGAGCGCGAATTCAAATGGCATGAAGACGCCACTCAGCACGCTTTCCTTAACAAAGTTGACCACGTAGCCACCACCATGAGTTATGAAGAAATGCTTCACTCGGTGCTGCTCTATCGTGCAATGTTCAGTATGAAAACCATGCCGACCGTCAGCGTTTCAGACCCTGGTGGCTTGGTGAAAAGTCAGGCCCTACAAACGCCTGATAAAGGGGTGAGTTTCACACTCAACAGTACCCAAGCGTCACGTACTGTATCCAGCCGAATTCTTGACCAATATGCGGGTACCGGCGTCAACCATATCGCTCTTTCAACCAAGGATATTTTTGCCACCGCCGAATTCATGGCAAAGCAGCAGACAGAGACGATGCCCGTCACCGCCAATTATTATGATGATTTGGCCGCCCGGTTTACCCTTTCTGATGAAGTGATTGAAAAGCTCAAACGCTTCAACATCCTCTATGACGAAGATGAACATGGAAGTTTCTACCAACTCTACACTTCGATGTTCGCGGGCAGATTCTGTTTCGAAATCGTTCAGAGAAATGGGTATCAGGGATTTGGCGCTGCAAACAGTCAGATGAGGTTGACCATGCAGGCAAGGGAACTGAGCAGCTAACCTAACCACTCAAAGCCATCACCAAGATGGCTTTGAGTCCTTAACATACAGTCAAGCCTTCCAATAATTATTCGCCGCCGCAACCGTCTGAAAATTCACGGCAACAACGTGGGAAACCGCGATCAAACTGTCTGCACTTTCCGCATATTTGGGACGTAGCTTCTCTCTCGCTTCCGCTGAAGGCTGTGTATATTTCACGCCCATTCGGGACATTTTAATCGCAAGTTGATAGCCAGCTTCTGGGCTCTCTGTGATTAACGTCGGCAACCATGCATCACTCATATTACTCTCCTTATTCTTAATTGATCGCACACATACTGTTCGCATACGAACTATATGTCAACGAAATGATGTGACAATCAAGGCAAGTCGTAGATAATGAGACAAGTTGGAAGTTATTGGAGATCACCTTGGCCGTTGCAGATATCGATAAACAGCTTTGTTTCGCCCTTTATTCAGCGTCTAACCGCGTGACGTCTTTGTATAGACAATTGCTGGATCCATTGGGACTGACCTATACACAGTTTGTGGTGATGATGGTGCTTTGGAAAGAAGACAAGCTATCTATCACTGAGTTGGCTTCAAGAGCAGAACTCAGCAAAGCAACGATGACGCCGCTGCTAAAACGTTTGGAACAAAAAGGACTTATCCAACGTGCTGCCCTTCCGGACAATGACAGGCAGAAGTCAGTCGTATTAACCCAAGAAGGCATTGAGCTGTCCCGAAACAGCGCAGACATTACCGACAAAATATTCTGCATGACCGGGCTCAGCGCTGAAGAAGCGAACACCATGATCTCGCTTTGCAAAAAGCTAGGTCGCTAGTAGGTAGTGCAAAAAGCCGTCTCTCGACGGCTTAGCTTAATCTCAAGAGCTCAAACACCCCATGAGTTTATCTTCAAAACTAACATCGACGACTTGTGCAATCAGCTCAATCCGGCTTTCGACACAATCATCCAACTCCATTTCCAACATATTCGATTCGGAAAGGTTGTAACCAAACACTCCATCATCAGTGATGAATACGGCTTTCATTCGCTCGACATCAAGGTCATGCAGAAGCAAAGAAAGTTTCTTTCTATCAAAGACCTTGTCTGGTGAAAATCGCCAGCCAACGCTTTCAAAACCTTCACCTTTGTTTTTCGCCATCAACACCCCGCTTTCTGGCATAGGCGCTTCTGAGGCAAGAGATTTACTGCCGTGATGGTGATGGTGGTGATCATGCGCATGTGGCTGCGTCATGTAGGTCTCTCCTTCAAATTCCTTGAAGTCGATTTGTCCGTGACGTGTAAACAGCACGTTCACATCTGGATGAGCATGCTTTTTTACATACGCTTCCAGTAAGGCTTTGTCCCCTTCGGCATAGAGATCAAGCTTGTTGCCCACCACAGTGTCAGCAATAGCAATCTGCTGATTAAAAGTATCGTGATGGGTGTAGCGCGCCTCTGACAGTTTTCTCGCATCAACCAAAGTCAGTGTTTTTTGAAGTGATAGAACATCGCGGTAGTGTTCAGAGGACAAGACTTCCAGGACTTCTTTGGGGTGTCCAAGGCCAGTAGGTTCAATCAGCAGTCGATCAGGTTTGGCTTCGATCAGTAATTGATTTAGCGCGATTTGCATAGGAAGTCCCGCTGCGCAGCACATGCAGCCACCTGGCACTTCCTGAATGAACACTTTCTCTCTTTCGCTATGCTGCCCTTGAAAAAGGCTGCCATCTACACCGATCTCACCAAACTCATTGACCAATACGGCCCAACGCTCGTTCTCCGGCTTGTTCTTCATCAGATGCAAGATGGCGGTGGTTTTACCTACGCCGAGGAAGCCGGTAATGATGTTGGTTGGCACACTCAGAATCGCCGAATTATCAGAGCTCATTGGCGATCCTCCTGTAACCCTGTACCAAAGTGTGATTGGCGGAAACCACAGACTCAGAAAACGCTGAATATTCCGGTGGCACTTTAGAGATACTGTTTAGATCGAAGCCCACACCGATATTGGTCATTGGCGGTACATGGAAGCTCTCAGGGAGATCCATTCCGTCTACAACACAGTTATGGCGGATGACACAGTGCTTACCCACAACAGCATTAAACACCACAGAGTTAAAACCAATGAAAACGTCATCACACACTTCGCATGGGCCGTGGATGATTGAGCGATGCGCAATCGATGTGCGCTCTCCAATGGTTACCGCAGCGCCTGCTTTAGAGTGAATCACCACACCATCCTGAATATTGGTGTCACATTTGATGATGATGGGTTCCATTTCACCCGCATCATTCACCTCATCCGCACGAATCACGGCATACGGGCCAATAAATACGTTGTCTTCAATAATCACTTTGCCGCAGATGATCGCCGTAGGATCAACAAAAGCATTTTCCGATACGATTGGCATGTCGCCATTTGGATTTTTTCTTAACATAGAGGGTCTCAACTTGCTTCAGTATTTTTTTGAATGCAAAGAGCATTAACGAGCGAACACCAGTCTCATCGCGGGTGACCCGTCATCCAGCACCTTGTTATTGTGATAAACCAATCCGCCATTCACCCAGGTACTGACTATCTGCGACGAAAAGCGATGACCTACAAAAGGCGTCCATCCGCAGTGATACAGCGCATTATCATGGCTAACCTCAGTGGTCTGTTTATCATCCACCAGCACTAAATCGGCAAAGTAGCCTTCACGGACAAAACCACGCTCTTTAATTCCGTAACGAATAGCGGGATTGTGCGCAGTTTTCTCAACCACTTGAGTAATATCGAGTCGACCGTGACTGACATGGTCAAGCAGCGTCAGCAACGCATGTTGTACCAAAGGTAAACCTGCCGGAGCCTGATCAAAGCCCACCTGCTTTTCTTCAAAAGTATGAGGTGCATGGTCAGTGGCGATGATGTCAATTTGGTTGGTATGAAGTGCCCGGATCAGCGCTTCACGATCGCTGGCTTTCTTGATAGCAGGGTTACACTTAATCAGGTTTCCCAGCACCGCATAGTCTTCATCGCTGAACCAAAGGTGATGCACACAAGCTTCAGCGGTAATGCGTTTCAGCTCAATTGGCCCTGTTTGGAAAAGAGAAAGTTCTTTTTCGGTTGTGATGTGTAGAACATGAAGATGGCTACCATGACGCTTCGCCAAGTCCACGGCATAGGAAGAAGAGGCATAGCAGGCTTCATCATCCCTCAGCAAAGGATGATCATGGATCGTGAGCGAGGACTTTTTACGAAGAAGCGCTTCTCGGTTTTTTGCGATAACTGGCCCGCTTTCACAATGCGTAACAATAAGCACGGGCGACTCACGGAAGATGCCTTCCAATGCCGTCGGGTTTTCCACCAACAAATCGCCAGTGGACGCGCCCATAAACACCTTAACACCGCAGTGCGTTTCTGGATTCAGTCGCTTAATTTGCTCCAGATTGTCTTCCGTTGCACCAAGGTAAAACGAGTAATTCGACAAGGAGTTGTTGGCCGCAATATCAAACTTGCGCTCCAGCGCTTCAATCGTGGTCGTGGCCGGGCTGACATTAGGCATTTCCATATAGCTGGTAATGCCACCAGCGACTGCTGCGCGGGACTCAGAAGCAATAGAACCTTTGTGCGTTAAACCTGGCTCCCTGAAGTGCACCTGATCATCAATCATTCCAGGCAAAATGAAACGGCCATTGGCCTCGACAATCTGGTCGGTCGGAGCGGCGATAATATCGGAGTCGATCCTCTCAATCCGCGGGCCGTCAATTCGCAAATCTCTCTCTTGCACCCGCCCTTCGTTAACGACGCGGGCGTTTTTAATCAGTGTTGTAGACATAGCGTTTAGAATTCTCCTTAAAACTAACGCATGGAATAGATGGTGATATTTTGGAAACGGGCGGAGGATGCGATTTCTCGTCAATAGATATTCAGTGGCTTAAACTCACTTGGTGCAGTCATCACATACACAGGTGATTTCGAGTTGGGGGCTAACCACTGTGAACCCTTCTTTTCGGGCACCTAATTGCAGGCTGGAAGCGAGTTTGGGGTCGATGGCCTGCTCTATGATCTTGTCGCACTTTGCGCAGATGAGGAATTGGGGAACACCATGCTCGTGATCGCAGGAGACGTGAGAGCAGGCAATAAACTTGTTCGATACTTTTAGCTTGTGCGCGAGATGTTCACCTTCCAGAAAGTCTAGGCTGCGATATACCGACATAGGCTGAACGCTCTGCCCGAATTCCGTTTTGCAGTAATCTACCAGCTCATAAGCAGAGAGAGATTTTTCCGAATGAACAAGCGCTTTTAGAACCAACTTACGCTTGGCGGTGAGTTGCTTTCCCTTTGCTTTGCATTTCTGCGCGACTTTTTCTATCAGTGCGTCTAAGTCAGTCATGGTGAGCCTTTAGCGATTTCTCCGCTCGAAATATAAACACAATTGTTATGTTATAACATATCAACAATGAGGCAACCAAGTTATCTATAGACTTGTGATTACCATGGAGAGGCTGTTTCAGCAGAGAGTGATGAAGCGTTGAATCAGACGACCTAAACAAAAAAAGCCATCTCAATGATGGCTTTTTCATTCTTGATGGCGTTCGTGTTATTGGTTTAACCCGCTCTTGCACCATTCGGCGTTTCGGTTTCTGGGCAGGCCAAGCAAGGCTGCAGCTTATCTTCATAACCAATATCGAAAAGCATGCCCTGAGACACCTCACCAGCCATTTTTCTCTCCGGCAGGTTTACGACAAACAAGGCCTGTTTACCTTCAATCTCCTTAGGATTTTCACGCTCTTGCTTAATCCCCGCCAAAATTGAACGTGTGTGGTCGCCGAAATCAACGGTCAGCTTCATCAGTTTGTCGGATTTAGCGACTTCACTGACTTCGATGATTTTTCCAACGCGGATGTCCACTTTCGCAAAGTCATCAAATGTGATTTCGTCTTTAATTGGTGCGGGTTTCATACAGATATCCTTAACAGTGCTTAGCACTGGAAGAGGTCTTCGCAGCGCTCACAATATTGATATACCCAAACAACCTACACCATTGAAATGACTTTTAAATCCCTATGATTAGGAAATCTCAAAAGTGGTGCCTGAGCATTTCTTTAATCAATTTTCCAAGGCGGATTCAGACGATTCTCTCCTGCCCAATACAGTTTGATTTCGTTGCCTGATGGGTCTCTTAGCGCCGCTTCTTTCCAGAGATACGGCTTCATCGTTGGCTCTTGGTCGAATTCAATGCCCTCAGCTTTCAGCCGCTCGAACAGCTCATCCAGCGCTTCATGTTCAAAGTAAACCACGCCACGACTTATCACCCCTTCCTTTCCTGGATCGAGGAAGATAGAGAAGCTTGCGTCGCCTTCTGGGAAAGAAAAGCGTGCGTAGTGATCAGCACTAACAATCTGAATAAGCCCGAGCTTTTTATAGAATGTGACCGCAGACTCCATGTCATGTACCGCTAATGTCACTTGATTTAAGTTCATGTTTTCCCGCCTTTTATTAAACTTTCTTTAGTAGACACCTCAGACTAGATCCTTTCTTGGCATCATTGTTCAAAAAGCCGATTTTCAGGACAAAAACTGCGAACGACTTCCGCCGCCTTGATGAATACGACAAGCATTCCTTAAGTCGGCGATCGATGACTTCATTGAAAACAGACGGACAGAAATCACAGCTACCCAACGACTGCGCCGCCGAGCAGCTGTATCTCTTCAAGCTAATCAGCGATTGGCAAGATGTGGCATTTAAGCCGAAAGATGACTTTACCGCGCTGGTGAAATCACGTATCGCGGAGCACAAGGAAAAGACTGTGAGAGTGTCACGGCAACACAGAGGATGCCAGCAAGCCAAGTCCAAACCATCATAAAGAAGCAACTCGATAGCGGCATGATAAGCATCGCCAAGTACGATTATGACTACCTGCTAGGACGGGATGCGAAACTATCGGCACTGGAAGCGGCTGGCGTGGAAAGCTGGGCGGGATATGATGATGCTATGGCGGCGCTGACGGATAGTGCTGCTTGATTAATAAACTATTGCCCCTGGTTTGCAGGGGCATCATCCTCAAGTCATTCTAGTGGCAGTGAACAGTCCCAGTGCTATTGTCCATGTGACAACACTTACCAGGAGGGAAGCTTTTCCGACACCCGCCACCGTGAGCCATGGCTGTTGAAGTGAAAAGCAATGTTGTTAGCAAAATGGCAATGATTTTCATATTTATCTCTCCTCAAGATTCAATCAAACCATAGGCAGGCAATAGTATTTGTACATGTATGAAAACATAGAATGTCTACTTTTCTTTCGCGCTGAACTTGGAGATATAGAGTTTATAGATGCTTGAGGACAAGAGGGGAAATCCCTGTGGGTTCAGATAGGGATGCGTGCCAGAACGGAGCGTCCTAACACGATTTGGGATAGAAGTTAGCTGAGACTAGCTATAACACCGACCAACGCAGGTTCAATTTAAATTGGGAAACAGTTTGTTGCAGAACAAACTGAATAGCCAACGACTCGGTAGCTAACTCTATTGATTGAAAAAGGGTTTGTATGTCGTTGTGAATCTACTTGACCAGCTTTCATAGACCAGATAGATAAAATAAACGAACCAGCTAAATATTGAACGAAGTTTTTTTATAGCTTGGATAGTTGTTGCTTCAGCGTAGCAGTGACATATCTAGCTGCAAGAAGACAGCCATCCATATGTAACTCATCGCCCTTAGAATTAGTTCCCAGATCTACAACTGTTTTCGCACCAAAACAAAGAGGTTGGCAAAGAGACTGCTCAGCTGCGGTATAAAGGGAGTACATTTCCATTTCTAAACCCGCCATTTTTCTATGCTGTAGACCAATTTTGTTCATAAGTTCTTCATCAGCAATTACAGCAGAACCAGAAGAAATGGGGGCAATCCTTATCTCAAAGGTGTCTAATTCATCCCGTAGAATGCTAGATTTAATTGCATTGACGAATTGCTCATTTCTTGAGGACTGTTCGAGATCTACTTGCAGACTACTTGATAGGTTAGATTGATATGGCTCTTGGCAAAAAACACCATCTTTCCACTTCCCAGTTTGGTATTCCCAACATTGTCTTCCTACAATGATATCCAAGTAGTTTGATTCTCCTTCTACTCCGGCACAAATTCCGCTCATTGCAACGATTTTTGGTTGAAATAATTCAATTGCTTTTGAAGACACAATTGCCATATTTACAAGACCCATACCACTTGGTTTAATTATAAACCCATGGTATCCAGAAATATTAGCTTCTGTGCAATCCATTCCGGAAATATTTCTACTATCTCCTAATTGGCATTCTGTATCACTAAAAGCATGCCGTTCTTTTGGTAAGGCACAAAATATCAAAAAGTCACAGCGAATACTTTGTGATACTCGCCCAATTTTCTGTTTCAATGCACTCTTCCAGTTATTGGAAGTATCAAAGTGAACAAGTGTTATCCCTGCACAGTTGAAAGACTGTATATTTTCCACATCTTTGACTTCGAACTGAGTAAGTGCAATTGCCTCTGTTTTATAATTTTTACCTGCAGAGTACTCGGTAATTAAATCTTGGGAGCAGTCTCGAGTAGAGCCACCATCTATATCAGGTAGGTACATATCAAATACAATCAAGTCATATGTATCACACCAGAGTTTTCTTCTCGCTTCATTAAGCGTCATTACTGAAGCTATTCTTGGTAAAACTGCTGTACCGCTTAGTTCTTCATTGATAGCTTGCTGAATAGCTGACTTTTTACTTATATTGTCTTCAATTATTAAAATTTTCATTTATTCTCTCAAGAAGCTAGCTGCTATAATTTTCCATTGTTCACTATTAGTCTGGTCATAATAACAAGCCAGAATATTGGTAAATCCATACTCCCTTTTTATAGCAGCAGCTGAATCTTTTACAGGAATAGGTTCATCTTCTATATCAATTTCAGGGAATTGAGTAAGAATTAATATTGGTAAGTCTGTTAATCTCGCTTGTTTTAACTCAAATAGAACCTCTATACCTCCAGTGGGAAGGGGTACTGGTGTGCCTTGTCCAGGTAGGGCTTTATGGCTAGGTAGTGACATATCTAAAACTATTTTTTCGGGTACAGTTCTAGTTAAGAATATGACTGCATCTCTGACATTATCAATAATTTTCATATCTCCATCCATGCCTAAGACACTATTAAGTATCTCAATTATTTGGGAGGATTTGTGTTCATCATCTTCAACTATCAATATCACTATACTTCCCCCTTCTCCCAAGCTCAAAATTGAACTCAAAACATAATAAATTTTGCTCTTCATTGATAGAGAATTTTACATTACTTATACTTCCCTCTTTTTCAAGTCGTTTAATTTTCTTTATCCCACTCTTCCCTTCAAATATATGAGCATCATCATCTACACTTTCAACCAAAAAAGCTTTTTTAATATTATTTTCCGCTTCAGCTAACTTTATCGAATTCTCAATTTCAGTATTGAGGTTAATTCTTATAGCAGTTTCATTTTCTGTTAAATTGACTGAGAAAAAAATATCCCCATCAGGTTTTCCATGCCTAGCAGCATTATGAATTAGAACATACAAAGCGTCATAGATCACATAATATGTACCACCATTAACAGAAAAGGTTCTATCTCCTATATCTATTTTTGGTTTGAATTCGGTATAACTTTCCTTTATTTCTGATACAACCACATTAAAAAGTAAATATATATCTGTACTTGGTGATGCATAGTTAGGCTTATTGAACCATGATGAAACCAGGCCAAATTTTTGTCCCGTAATAGAGTTAAGATCCTGAGAAAATTTATAGAAATCTTTCCTTGGTATACCAGGCGTCACTCTATGATTATAATGAAAAACTGCATTTGAAGATTTAAACTCACTTAATGATTTCTTTGTTCTAACTAAGTCTATCTCAGCTAGTCTCCAACAATAGTCCATAATTACACTTGGCAATCTTATTATTCCACTTCTTTTGGAATAAATTGACATAATTTCAATAACTAGCTGCTTTGCGATAGTGAGTTTGGCAGGAGAATCAATCTCCGTTGTTATCAGTCCATAAGGCTTTCGTTTACTTTTAATTTGAAGCTGATCATTGACCAAGTTTTCAATTGAAGACTCATACTCAAATAACCAATTACTAAAAGTATTCTTAAAATCTGTATCCTCAAATAGGTGTTTATATTCTGGCTTTGAAGATATAGCTTTTACCTCTGTTATTACTGTACCTTTAAATGTCCCATGTCTTATTCGTCTACCCAAATATGATGCTATACCAAAGACCTTATTTTCGCAAAACTCTTTATAGCAATGTAGTATTTGTTCTATTACGGTATCAAAGTTATTTATCGAGTTATTTTTCTTAGACCAATCTAGTTTATTTGTAGTCACACCACTAATGATGGCATTATCAATAGACATCGAAATAGTATTTAAAATTGTATCTTCAAACCATTGCTTATATTTTAATTCGTCAACATAAATTCTTGAATCATCAATAGTCCCTTTCTCTTTATTTATTTGTATATCTATTCGTAATGTTTTAGCCCTATCGATATAGATATCGTCGTTAGTCTCTTCACCGAACCATTGAAACATATCAGCTCGTATTTGCAGAGCATCTACAGGTTTTTCAACTAGACGAAAAAGCGTGCATAGGAATGTTTCGTTACAAGCTAGTATTAGATGTTCAGCAACAGAGGGAGATACAGAATGAACTTCTTTAAGTAATTTAATTAGGTCACCATCAAATTCATGTAAGCAGTAATCCTGAATTATAGATCTAAGTAAGTGCTCATTTAGCTGATTTTTTTTGTTTAATGTGACTAGACATTGGGTCACTAATTTTGCTTGCTGTTTTATGGCCGAATTAGATATTTCAGATAAGAAATCAGGATGGCATGTATCTCCAATATCTTGTGTATAGGACATTATCCTAACAAAAATATCTTCTTCGTCTCTATCTAAAACGCCCTGATTTTTCTTAAGTATATGTATTAGAGCTGATGAATTTTCTAGAGTTGTACATGTATCTGCATTGTACTTAATCCAGTTAAATTCTATCTTATTAGCATTTGAACATCTTAGATCTCTCAGCTTCTCTACTCCTTGAAAATAGCCACTTATGAGGTTTGAAGCATAACCAGAGAGTTTACTATTAGTGGATTGAATTGAGTAGAAGTAACCATGGATTGCTAGGAAGTCGAACGCTCTAGGTTGCTCAGTAAATAGAAAACACTCTCTCAGATAATAATGTCCTACATATTCGTTTATTTCCTCATACATATCACTCGGTGAAAACTCAATTGAAGAGAAATTTAAATAACATTCATCCAGCTCTTCATTGATATCAATATTCTTCAAAAAAGACAGATTTATTCTATCTGTCATTTTTAGATACAGGTAAGCGTCGAATAGAGAGAAGGAGAAAAACGAGCTAAGCTTACTCAGATAATCTTCATAATTATTTGGTATTGGATTTATAAATGATTTAGCAATTTCAAAGTGTGAAAAATTATCATTTATATCTAGTATTCTTTTACAAAGAGCAAGGTGAGGAGTTCTAAGATTACTTAACTGTGTGACAGCTTCTTCAAGGAAATTACTATTAGATAATTTTATCTTGTTCTTAATAGAGTCTATTTTAGAAAGTATATCTGTATCATCAAAACTTAACAATTGATATCTGTTTGATATATAGGAAAGAACCTTGATAAGATAAACAGATGTCCCTTTAGACTCTATCATTTCCTGGCATAGCGTCAGAGCTCTATCAAGTTTATTGTTACTAAGTTCAATCTTTATATTAGTAGCAATTTCTAATATTTTTATGAGTTTATCAGAGTTTATCTTGATCTGATTTACTATCTCTGGCTCTGAAAATATCGTTATATTATCAATTTTCTTCGGGCACTCTATATTAAAAACTTGACCAACACCATTACCTTCAAAAAAAGGATTGGTTTTTATATATAGTAACGACTGTCTATAATCAGATAGCCGGCAACTATTTTTTATTTTGTTTAATGCCTGTATAGTTTTTCTAAAGCTAGATGGATCAATACCTCTAACTATGTTCCTGGCCTTTTTTGATTTAATATCTTGAATTTGTATGCTTCTACTTTTTTTTGATTTTGAAAGTAGATTATACATTATGGACAGTTCTGGATTCATAATTACTGACATGCTTCAATCATTACATAATAAAAATACATTTTTTATAACTATTTAATTTCGTTAATATTGCTATTAGAATTTACGGAATATGCCTCCACTTGCTTAACCCATAAATAATTTGTTTTTTCAATTATTTCTGTTGCTTTTTTAATTAATATCTTTTCTGAGTCTTCTACGGATAAATCAGAGTATTCGTCCACTTTGAATTGGAATTTTGCTTTTATAACCTCCAATTCTCGCTGAGAAGTTTTATAGGTAGACCAAAGAATTTGTGGTTTTCTCAGTTGTAACCAGGCAGTACAAAATGCCACAATACCTGACATTATAGAAGGTACAACCTTTGAAACTATAAAAGTCTCACCTAGAGATAAAAACATTGGAGCTGATATACTACAAAACATTACCAAACGGAAACACCAAAGAGACTCCATCTTATTGTGATTAGATTTATTTTTAAAATGTCTTATCCAGTATTCAACAAAGTCTAAAGGATTTTTATTTTCTGATTGCACTTAAATTCACCACATTAGATGTCCGAAATGTTTCTAATAAAAACATGCTACCGCCCTTCGCTTCTCGGCACGCAACACGCCATCACTGTCTAAAACTTTTGGCGGGAATGTACCATAAAGTGCATAAAGCGAGACTTGATTTCAGTCGCATCAGGAGTCGATTGAGGAGATTTTGTTCAAAGAAATTAGGTAGTTGCAGAGTGAGATGATTGACTGCTAGCGCAGCCATAAGAATACTATTACCTATTGACCAGAGAAGGGCTCATATGCATTAGCTTACACCGGTGGAGCATTCTCTGTAATTAGTCCCCACTCTTCGCTAAGCTTTGCTATTTCGGTCTCATCAATATCACCATTTCGACTGAGAAGCACCTCAACTTTCCCATTCAGAGCACTATATTTAACGGCTGCATTTTTGTGCTGTTCACTCTTCTTATCAAATCCACTAAACGCCTGTACAGCAGCCAAACATGAGACTATTAATGACAACGTAGCAATAGCCAAATTTAATACAAATTCATGTTCTGAAAACTCTGTAATTAATAGGAGCCAAATACCTGCGTTAATAATTGCAGTTAGTACTACTAAAGGTATACCAGTCAATTGATGATATGTAGTGTATTTTTTGGCTGCCTCATAATGGTTATTCTTGTGGTTTCTCAACCATCCATCCCATTTTTGAAGCAACTCTTTACTCTCAGACATTTTATATCCTAGCTGAATAGAACTCGTGTTAGATAACAACTTGCTACCGGGCATAAAGCCCGTTTAGCACCAAACTCGCCCTTCACTTCTCGACAAGCAATACTACATTACTGTCTAGCATATCAGTCTTCATAGTATCATTTAGTTTATAGATTGAGACCTAATTTTGATCGCATGAAGTGTTGATTTTGGAGTTTTTTCTCAAAGAAATCATATAGGTGAAGAAAATGAGAGGGTTAAATGAACGCAGCGAGGAGTAAAAATATTGAGCGTTGCGAATAACCCGTAAACGGTTTGCTAGTTGCTTACAGCTTGCCTCTCAGTGGATGTTCTCTCCGCCACCCAGCTACAGACCTTGAATCAACAAAACAGACCAATAAATCAGCAACACTTCGGGAGGAAACCCAACTAATTAGTGAGGTTGCTACGCTACGTGAGTTAACTTCACACCATAGCCCGTCATTACGTGAAGCAATTGACCTAGAATCAACTCTACAAACCAACAGGTCAGCAGCACTTCTTGATTTCACTTCACAAACAAGCACGTCCGCTGCACTTCTTGAACTCACTTCTGCTATTAACGGCATGATAGCTCCTCTCAATAACAACACTTAAAAAAGCAGGTATTCCTGCATGCAGCTTGACGTGGATTCCCTTTCACGAAGACTGTCTCAACACTACCGTCCCTCGCTTATCGGCACGCAACACGCCATCACTGTCTAAAATTTTTGGCGCAAATGTACCACAAAGTGCATAAGGCGAGACTTGATTTTGATCGCATGAAGTGTTTAGTGAGGAGATTTTGTTCAAAGAAATGAGGTGGTTGCAGAGTGAGATGATTGGCTGCTAGCGCAGCCAAAAGAATGCTATTTCCCATTGGCCGGAGAAGGGATCATATGTGTTGGGTCAATACTAATCATTCCGTCTCAGGGCTTTGACAGTGTTTGTCTACAACTTCTCTCTTGGCCGCTAATTTCCACTCTTTGTAGTTTTTAGGTGTCACGTTATCTATTTGTTTATAAGCATCTGTCATATCTTTTGGTATCAAGGATAAGTATGAAAAGCTGTCCTTAAGAAAAGATTGGAAGAAATATAAAAAGATAGCAATTGACGCACTGAGAAACAAGCCATCATCAAATCCAATCAAGAAAACTGTATAAACTAGAAATAAAAAAGATACTATTGCGCAAATACCGGAAAGAATCCACCCAGCCGTGAATAGAAGTAAATATGAAATATATTTTAATTCTTGGCTTTTAGGCTCGAATTCGTCTCGAAATGCTTCAGAAACATCGCTACTTCTAATGAAAGGATATAAAATATGGAGTAGAGCATACCCGCCACTTTTAATTATTTTAACGCATACAAACTTCATAAACTTTATAAAGATAGTCGCAACAATACTTCCAGTTGCGCCTAGTACAATAACCCCAAGAATAGAGCTTACAAGCCATTGCTCTAACTGCTGAATATCAAATTCCACTCTTAATTCTCTTTTAAAATTGCCATCATACACACTTTTTTTGCCCCAACGAATGATATGGCTCTCTCCTCACGAGGATGAGCACCAAGCTACCGCCCTCTGCTTCTCGGCACGCAACACACCTTCACTGTCTAAAACTTTTGGCGGGAATGTACCACACAGTGCATAAAGCGAGACTTGATTTTGATCGCATGCGGAGTCAAGTGATGAGGTTTTATTCAAATAAATTAAGTAGTTGTAGAGTAAGAGCGTTGGCTGCTCGTTGTTATCGTTCGCTGTTCAAGCTTTTGGTGTCTCAGCGTTACTCGTAGGATATATCACTTCAAAGTGCAGTAGCTCTGCGTTGTTATCGATAACAAGTTTCACAGCTATGATGAGGAAAAAAGAAACGAAGAATAGGAGTAAGTTTCTAATTTTGAATTGAAGTTTAGTCAGGCCGTACAAGAATTTAACCAAATTAATGGCCGCAAAGACGAAAAATGCCATTGCTATAAATACAAGAAAAAATCCAAAGAATTCCATTGCTTTGATTTCTCATCCGGCTTAAGTGAATAGGGCTCGTCATTTTAATTCTGTATCTAAATCTAACAGCTCGACCTTTCAACACCAACAGCTGCTAGAATATAAGCGCTTTCCTTTTCAGAGATAACCATGACAACCACAACACCTAAGAGCCGCACTGACTGGCTCATCTTCTTCCGCCGTGCAAAGAACGTAGATACATTGGATTTGATGCTGGATGGCGCATTGAAGAAGCTCAATACACCTGCCGAGCAGGCTGATGCAATACTTGGTCATGAAGCCAGGTTGAATGAGCTGGAGGGCCTAGGTAGATAAGTTGATAGCCCACCCACTAAACAGGTTGAAAAGTTGAATAAGAAATTCAGCCAGTGCCCCATTTGGAGGAAACACGAAGAACTAATTTATTACATTCAAAACATTAAATACTTACAGTGATTTATAAACTTGCTATAACTCACCTACTTGCTGACAAAACAACTAATAGCAAAACGATATGGATATCAACTTCAAGCAGCTCACCTCACAAAGCTCAACGTCTACGCTTCAAATCGAGAACTGGACGATTGCTAACAACGAGTCATGGGCGGTTTTCAGCACGGAAGGTGACATTGGTTCTCTTCTGGGTGGCGTGTTGTGCGAAACCATCGAATTCGATGGAGAGCTGGCAATCGGCGATGGAAAGATTGCACAGGTTTCGCTAGTCGAACAGCAAAAACTGTTGGAGGAAGAGCGCGCCAAAGATGACACTGACTTTCTTGACCGCATAGATAACGGCACCAGCGTCTATGACCTGATTTTCGAACAATTCGAAGACGCTGCGCTGACCCATCAATTGATTGAAGATCTCGATCTCGTTCATCTCAAAGAGAGTGGCTTTCGCGTGCTTTCCACTGGGGAAACCCGCCGTGTGATGCTGGCTCGTGCGTTGGCAGAAAAACCTGACTTTGTGGTGCTAGACAACCCTTTTGCCGGCTTGGATATTGCCCACCGTCAATCACTTGCTGACTATCTGGAAAAGCTCTCGAACTCTGTTCAGATGATGGTGGTATTTGCGCGGGAAGAAGACCTTCCCGATTGGGTTGACCATGTCGCCATGTTTGAGCGTGGGAAGTTGGTTGAACTGATAGACAAAACAGGATGGGACAACCACCCCATCATTCAGCAAATTGCCGCGCAGTCTGAACAACAAAGTGAAGAGATGATGACGCTTATCCGTCGTTATCAGCACGCTACACAATTTGAAAACCCGATTTTCGAATTGAGAGATGGCAAAGTTGAATACACAGAGAAAACCATTTTCACCGGCGTAAACTGGCGAATTGATAAAGGCGAGCATTGGCAAGTTAAAGGCCCTAACGGCTGCGGAAAAAGCACCATTCTGGGTATGATCTTTGGCGATCATCCGCAATGCTACAGCAACGACATTCACATCTTCGGCAAAAAGCGTGGCTCAGGCGAAACGGTGTGGGAAATTAAAAAGCATATCGGCATGGTTTCTTCTGCTCTTCACCTACAATATCGCGTTAGCTGCTCGGCATTGGATGTCATTCTCTCCGGTTTTTATGACTCTATTGGCTTGTATTCCCAACCGAGCATTCAGGAACGCACCATCGCCCGTGAATGGCTGGATATTCTCCACATGAGCCAATATGCCAAAACGCCTTTTCGTAAGCTGGAATACGGACAGCAAAGACTGTTGCTAATTGCTCGCGCAATTGTGAAGCAACCCACCTTGTTGATTCTGGATGAGCCCTATCAGGGCTTGGATTATCTGGGACGACGCCTGATGAAGAATACTTTGGAGTTGATAGCGCGGGAAAACCTGAGTCAACTCCTCTATGTTTCGCACTATCAGGATGATGAGCTGGAAAGCATCAAAAACACACTGACTTTTGTTTATGACGACAACGCTCAGTGTTACTACGCCGAATTAGAAAGAAGATAAAAAAGGCCGCATCAGCGGCCTTCCGTTCAACGTGGGTTTGTTTGTTGATGCGCTCTAATAGCCCATAAACTTATCAATCAGCACTTCCAGCTTCCCTTCCAGTTCGCCTTCAAAATCATCCAGACTCTTGTCAAACTTTTGCAGATACTTACCAGCCTGATCGCGACTTAGCTTTCTTCCTGACATATTGAACTGCATTTCCGGTAAGGATTTGTCGTTTCTTGGTACCACGGCAAGGGAGATAAACCCAGAGTTCAAGGCATTCATCTCATCCAGAATGTATTGGCAGAAATCGTCGATTTTGCTCGCGCCCTCTGGCCCTAAGCAACCAGGTTCCAATCGGCAAATCACGTTCAATTTCATCTCTTCTGGCACTGTTGCTGCGCTTCCCATAGATATCGTCCTTATTGTTATATTTAACATTTATCCTAGACCAGCAGACGCAAAAAAGCCCAGAGAGGCATGACGATTATCTCTGGGCAAAGGGATAGCTTGGGATTGATAGTTAGGTGTTAATCCCGATCTCGTTCCGAATCCATCACTTTCATCTGCCCTTCGCTATAACGCTCTCCCACAACAAGGTCATCGTGGATTAGCGTAGAAAGGTGCGAGACAACATCCGGTGTCATAGTGACGTTGAGGGCGCCAATATTTTCCCGCATGTATTCGATGTGTTTGGTACCAGGGATCGGGACTAACGTTTTGTTGCCCTGGTGATTGGGCTGATGAATCACCCAAGCCAGCGCGAGTTGTGCCAGTGAACAGTTCAGCTCTTTGGCGATATCTTCCAGTGGTTTCAGCAATTCGCTGTTTTTTGCAAAGGCGTCAGCGTCAAACCTTGGCCTTGCGTTATTGGTACGAATATCGCCGTCGGTCAACAACGAGGCTTCTTGGGCTTTCCCCGTCAGGAATTGACGACCGAGCGGCGAGAATGGCACAAAAGTGGTACCAAGTTTTTCACAAACATCGAGCATTTTAAGTTCAGGCAATCTTGTCCAAAGCGAATATTCCGACTGCACGGCCGCAATAGGATGGATCGAATGTGCGCGCCGCAATGTATCGCTTGAAACTTCAGATAGCCCGATTTCGCGGATTTTCCCCTCTTTGACCAGTTCTGCCAACGCACCGACACTCTCTTCTATGGGCACTTTCGGATCGAGTCGGTGCAGGTAGTACAGGTCGATAACATCGGTTTCCAATCGCTTTAGGCTGGACTCACACTGAGAGCGAATGGTTTCCGGTCTGCCATCAATGGTGGGTTTTCCGTCTTTCTTAAAAAGCGCGCATTTGCTGGCAAGAACGTACTCACTGCGGCGATGTTTCACTGCCTTGGCGATCAGTTCTTCGTTTTTACCGCCGCCATACATGGTGGCGGTGTCGAGGAAATCATAACCTGCGTCGAGCGCTTCATTGAGCAACTGGATGGAGGTCGGTTCGTCGCTTGGGCCATAGCCATGAGACATGCTCATACAACCAAGTCCAATCGGCGATACCGCCAGTGAGCCAATGTGTCGCTTTTCCATAGGTGTCATTCCTTCTACTTCTTATTCTTTGTGTAATCGCTTGAGTTACTCACCCAATGCTTTTTCGATGCGATCCAGCACCTTCATGGCAATCAATGCCTGATTCACACTGGCATTCGGCTCGCGGCCTTCGCGGATAGCAGCGATGAACTCGCGATCCTGCAATTCGATACCGTTCATTGATACATCGACTTTGCTGACATCAATCGGGTTCTCTTTACCATCTACCAGGTCGTCATAACGGGCAATATAAGTGCCGTTATCACAGATGTAGCGGAAGAAAGTACCCAATGGGCCATCGTTATTAAACGACAGCGACAGAGTACAAAGCGCGCCAGAGGTGGTTTTCAAGCCGATGCTCATGTCCATGGCGATACCGAGCTCTGGGTGTTTAGGTCCTTGCATGGCCATCACATCCACAATCTCTTCACCGGTTTGATAAGCAAACAGGTCAACCGTGTGGCAAGCGTGGTGCCAGAGCAGATGATCGGTCCAGCTACGCGGCTGACCCAAAGCATTCAGGTTTTTACGACGGAAGAAGTAGGTCTGCACATCCATTTGTTGAATGTTCAGTTCACCCGCACGGAACTTCTTGTTCAGATATTGATGGCTTGGGTTGAAACGGCGCGTGTGACCAGCCATGGCAACCAATCCGGTTTCTTTCTGAACATCACACACGGCTTGGGCATCAGCCAGGGAATCCGCCATTGGGATTTCTACCATGACGTGCTTGCCCGCTTTCATTACTTCGATGGCTTGTCTGGCGTGAATAGGTGTCGGCGACGTAATAATTGCCGCTTCAACGCCCGGTTGAGCCAGCGCTTCCTGTAAGTCCAATGTCCAGTGCGCGATCCCATATTTTTCGGCCGTTGCCTTGGTGCTTTCCTCTACACCACCGGCAATCGACACTACCTCCACATCGTCAATGTTCTTTAGCGCATCCAGATGCTTATGACCGAAAGCACCTTCACCCACCATAATGATTTTCATTGTCTATTCCTTAAAAGTTCTTTTACCTTCCGTGACCCTGTCACTCGCATTTTCTAAAATCGTCAAACCATAATGCGAGTTTGACACTGGGGCATGGGTGAATCGGTAAACTTCATCTACCTTGTCATCGAGCGCGCCACGCATTACAAGCCACATAATTGCTTCAATGCCTTCTGAGCCTGTTTCGCGCAGGTATTCAGTGTGGGAAACTTTCTTCGCTGCTTCCGGTTCATTCACCATCAGATCCAGCCAGTTACAGTCGTATTCGACGTTGATCAGACCTGCACGTTCGCCTTGCAATTGGTGAGATAAGCCACCTGTGCCGAAGATGGCGACTTTGGTCTCTGCCGGGAAGCTTTCCACCGCTTTGCGAATAGCTTTACCGAGGTTGTAACAACGGTTTCCTGTTGGCTGAGGATACTGAACCACGTTGACCGCCAGCGGAATCACCTGACAAGGCCATGCTTTTGGTCGCCCGTAAACCACGGAAAGTGGTACGGTGAGGCCGTGGTCGACATCCATCTCATTCACAATGGTCATGTCGAACTCATCCAAAATCAGTGATTCGGCAATGTGCCAAGCCAGCTCGCTGTTACCTTCACACACAGGCACCTGACGCGGACCATAGCCTTCATCCGCAGGGTTAAACTTTGGTGCAACGCCGATGGAGAAGGTCGCAATAGATTCCAGCGAAAATGCCGATGCATGGTCGTTGTAGACAATCAGGCAAACGTCTGGCTTCACCTCTTCCATCCAATCACGGACGGGCTGAATGCCGTTAACGAAACGCTGCCAGTATTCACCCACCATGGTGCCGTTATCCATGGCTGCACCTATCGATGGGATATGTGAAGTCCCTATACCGCCAACAATCTTACCCATCGTACTGCTCCTTGTTCTCAGGCTTGGCGTAATACTCGGCCCATTCCGCTTTGCTGCGGTTGCCTTCGATCGAACGACCGCCATTCAGCATCATCTGCTTGAAGTCTTCGAAGGTCATGCCGTTGCCCGACATTGCCGCTCCGGCATGTTGCATGGTCATGCCATCAAAGATCGCGATTTTAAAGGTGTAATAGATATTGCCGCCGAGACGCAGCATGCCTAGCCAATCGCGCTTCAACACGGCTTCACGCTGCTCTGCAGTCATAGGAAACTTGTCGATATACGCTTCTTCGCTCTCACGGAATTGGTCTCGGTTCTCAGCTTTGTTCAGCGACATGCAAAACATGTTGAGGTGATACCCGGCTCTCGACTTCTCACCGTCAAAGACATAGGTTCCGGGAATATCGTCGTAATCTCTGTGTTCACGCATTTCCATTTCCCCCTCAGATCAATCCTACTTCTTTCAATCTGTTATCCAGACGGGCAAACACATCTCGGGTGTTCCCGTTGAAGACTTTGGCTTTGTCTTCACCGTTAAGCTTAGAACCATCGATGTAGCGCTTGGTATCGTCGAAGTAATGCCCTGTCATTGGGTCAATACCACGCACCGCGCCAATCATTTCTGAGGCAAACAGGATGTTTTCGATTGGCACCACTTCCAACAGCAAATCGATACCTTCCTGATGGTAAACACAGGTATCAAAGTAGATGTTGTTTTCGATGATTTCTGTCAGCGAAGGCAGATTCATCATGTCACACAGACCACGGAAGCGACCCCAGTGGTAAGGCACTGCACCACCACCATGTGGAATGATGAACTTCAGATCCGGGAAATCTTTAAACAGGGTTTTCGACATCATCAGCTGTTGGAAAGCCGTGGTGTCTGCGCCCAGATAGTGTGAACCCGTGGTGTGGAAACAGCGGTGACAGCAGCCACTTACGTGAATCATCGCTGGCACTTCCAACTCACACATTTTTTCGTAGATTGGGTAGTAGAACTTGTCGTCCAATGGTGGTGCCGTCCAGTAACCGCCTGATGGGTCCGGGCTAAGGTTGCAACCCACAAATCCGAACTCTTTGACGGTGCGTTCCAGCTCGGCAGCACTCGCTGTCATATCCGCATTCGGTGACTGAGGCAATTGTGCGGCACCGATGAAATTCTGCGGATAAAGCTCAGTAATACGGTAGATAAGCTCGTTACAGTGTTCAGTCCAATACTTACTGGTGGTTTGGTTACCAATGTGGTGCCCCATCCAGCTTGCACGCGGCGAGAAAATAGTGACATCCGTACCGCGCTCGTTTTGCAGTTTCAGCTGTGCGCCTTCAAGGCTGTCGCGGATTTGGTCATCCGAAATGTTTACGATGCCTTTTACGTGATCAAACAGAGGATCAATTGCGAGCTCTTTTTTCTGCTGTTCACGGTATTCACCCAATTCAGCCGGTGCTGTGGTGTAGTGACCGTGACAATCGATGATTAAAGGTGCTTTGCTCATTCTAAATCCTCCAGCTTATCCACGTAGCGAAATCCCGCTTGTTCTAATTTCGGGCGCATGTTGTACATGTCGAGCCCAAGAATGCCTTGCGCCAACATACCGCGTTTTGTTTCTTCGTTTTCCATGCGTGCCTGAGCAGATTCCAATACGGTTTCTGCAGTTTTACGCGGTACGACGCACACGCCGTCGTCGTCAGCCACAATCACGTCACCAGGATAAATTGGCTGATCGCCACAAATCACCGGAACGTTCACGGAACCCAAGGTGGCTTTCACCGTGCCTTTGATGGAAACCGCTTTTGACCACACGGGGAAATTCATTTCCGTCAGGTCTTTGGTATCACGCACACCCGCATCAATGATCAGTCCTTGCACGCCTCTCGCTTGTGCCGAGGTCGCCAGCAAGTCACCGAAATAACCATCAGTACATGGCGATGTGGTCGCAATCACCAGTACATCACCTGGCTGACAAAGCTCGATAGCGACATGTACCATCCAGTTATCACCCGGTTGCGCCAGCACAGTGACTGCGCTACCCGCAATTTGTGCGCCTTTGTAAATCGGACGCAGTTCATGGTTTAGGTTGCCTGTACGTTGTTGCGCTTCGTGTACCGTTGCACTGCCACAACCGGCCAGCCCTTCAATCACTTTGGCATCGGCGCGTTCTATGTGTTTAACCGCCACGCCTTGAATCGTTCTCATAGACATACTTCTGTCCTTGCGTCTTTAGTCATCAAATCCGTAAAGTCTTGCTGGGTTGTCCACCAGAATTTTTTTCTGGGTGGCTTCGTCGCGTGCAATCAATGGAACGAGATCCAACAGATCCGCATCATTAGGCATATGTTTTTTAATATTAGGATGCGGATAGTCGGTACCCCAGAGCACACGGTCTGGTGCCACTTCCACCAAGCCTTGTGCATATGGCACGGCATCGTAAAAAGGAGGAGCCATTGCAATTCGTTCGGAACCACATACCTTCACCCACCAGCTTTCGCGACGCATAAACTCAAGCAGGATTTGATACGCCTGCTGACCCACACCTTCTGAGGTAGGTACACGACCCATATGGTCAACCACGATGGTCATGTCGATACGGTTGAAGAAATCTTCATACTTGATGATGTCCTCAGCATTCACGTGAATGACCAAGTGCCAGCCATATTGCTTCACACGCTCGAGCACTCTCGCCATCATTTCCAGGTTTGGCGCTCCGCCCAAATGGGTCACGAAGTTAAACCGAATGCCGCGAACGCCGCCTTCATGCAGGTCTTGAAAATCGTTATCAGTGAAGGTGTCATCCGCCATACAAACGCCACGGTAAGCTCCGTTGCTTGATGCAATCGCATCCATCATGGCTCGGTTGTCGCGACCATGGCAGCTCGCCTGAACCAGCACTGCACGCTCGATACCTAATTTGTCGTGAACACGTTTCAGCGCATCTTTACCTGCATCAGGCGGCCAATAAGTCGCCGTTTCCGCATAAGGAAACTGTGCGTGAGGACCGAACACATGACAATGTGCATCACACGAGTTTGGCGGCGCTACAAAACGCGGCATTCGCGTGTTGTTATCTGGTGGCATACAGCTTGGCTTGGTCATTCCATGACTCCTCATTCTTTTCGTTGTTTTTATTTGTTGATAGGGACAAAGAGCTCACCTCTGGCGAGCAATCTAGCGGTTCTCAGCAGCCCGGCTTTTGTGACGTTGTTTTGATCATCAAACGTTAGCGTCATTGAAAACTCACCAGAGGGATGCTCAACAGAAATCGTCTTCACATCTCCTGCCGGGATTTCAGCAATACCTTCAGCCACGTTTCCAGGCATGGCAGCAGCCGTTGCTACTGACACAGCACCGAGAACACCTATGGCGGTGTGGCAGACTCTTGGGATAAAGGTGCGTGAGCAGATGTGCCCACCGTCTACAGGTGGTGCAACCAGGCTCATCTTAGGGACAACTTTGTCAGTTACATCCCCCAGATTCATTGCCTCACCCGCCTGCAAACGAATTGATTCAATTTTTGCTTTCAGTGTTTCGTTGGCGTTAAGTTCGTCGGCCGATTCATAACCCGACACACCCAGATCAGAAGCGCGCATCAAGACAACGGGCATACCGTTGTCGATACAGGTGACTTCGACGCCATCGAAGGTATCTTTGATATTTCCAGTAGGAAGCAGGCTCCCAGTAATCGAGCCCGCGATGTCTTTGTAGTTGCAGATAACAGGCGCTGCAGTACCCGGCACCCCATCTATCGCAGCATCACCTTCGTATTGCACTTTTTGATTCGGCGTCTGTACGTCGAGGTCACAGCGGTTTCCGCTGTTGACCATATTCACACGCACAGTCGTGATACCGTCTTGCGCATCTACCAGTCCGTTTTCGATAGCAAAAGCACCAACACCAGCGAGAATATTTCCGCAGTTTGGAGAGGTATCCACCCGGTTCTCTCCTACGACCACCTGAACAAACAGATAGTCGACATCGCAATCGGGCAATGATGATGGAGAGACAACAGCGACCTTGCTTGTCAACGGATGGCCTCCACCCAGGCCGTCTATCTGACGGGCGTCACGACCGACTGCATCGAGAATAACCTGATCGCGTAATGCTTCATTTCTCGGCAGATTAGAGGCTAAAAAATAAAGCCCTTTAGAACTGCCACCGCGCATTTGCATATAGGGAACTGCCAGCATCTCTCACCTTCCTTGTGTGCTTTAAAAACAGCATAGGCATGATTCCGCTCGCAATAAATTCAACTTCTTTACATTTTGTTGTACATTTTTAACATTCTGTTTTCCTGAGGTTGTACTGAATGGCTGATATCCCCCACTACTTTCTCTATGGCGAAGAACTTCCCGAGACAGCGCCGGACTACATGCACATCGCGCGATTGGAGCAATCTTTGCCCAAGCACAATTGGGAAATTCATCCACACCGCCATGACAACCTCCACCAGCTGATGATTCTTGAATCCGGTTCCATGCATGCGCATATTTGCGATAGAAATGCCGAATACCATGGTCGCTGTGTCCTTTCCATTCCTGCAAAAGAAGTCCACGGCTTCGCGCACCAGCCCGGCGTGACCGGATTTATTGTTTCTGTTTCCCACCCTTTCATGATGAGTTTATTTAACGACGCTGAAAGGCAGGGACTCGCGCAACTGTTTCGTGAACCTATGGTGATTCCACTCACTGTCGACACCGATGAAGGAGAGATCACCCGAATGGGAGATCGGTTGCTCGAAGAGTTCCACACACCCAAGATTGGTCAGGCTTCTATCATTGGCGCTTACTTGAAGATTGTGTTCGTGATGTTAGCGCGGCACGGGCAACGTAGTGACATTCAGGAAAATACCGATGGAAAAACCGCCCTGTTTGAGCGCTTTGTCCGATTGGTTGACACACATGCCACCGAGCACTGGCAAGTCAGCCAATATGCTGAGGCGTTGGGATTGAGTCAGGGACAACTCAACCGCGTCTGCCAGCGTGCAGCAGGTCAACAAGCTTTAGCCATTGTTCACGAGCATTTACTGGATGAGGCAAAGCGCTTGCTAGTTTTCACTCAATTGTCAGCCAAAGAGATTGGCTACCAACTTGGGTTTAAAGATCCCGGCTATTTTTCGCGATTTTTTCAGAGACATACCGGACAAGCCCCTAAGCAATTCAAAACGCGGGTAGCGGAAAGTCAGCGTCAAATTTAGCGTTCGTTATGCGCTTAAATGAAGGTGAAAAATTTTTTTTGGCTTTTTTATGACGTATTTTTTCAAACGACATAAGAAATAAATACATCATTTATTTTCGTCCAAGTTTCTATTCAAAGGCTTACTAATCAATTTATTAGTTAACCATTTTCCTGTCTGCATTTTTAAACACCCACCAAATAATGATGTTTTTCTTTCATTTTCCATGATTGATTTGTCTCATTTAAAATACTGTTAACATCTTGCTAACTAAAATTAACAAGACCAATAATGAAACGGAATGGAATGCAAACCAACAACACAAATGCAGGGGTAAAAAGCATGAAATCGACAGCACTATTGGCACGACCAAAACTGAAGCAAGTATTCACAGCAGCAGCGATGGTCGTTGCAATGGGCGCAACATCTTTCGCACACGCAGCAGACACCAAACTGAGAATGTCTGCTTCAGCATCTGCGACTGACCAACGCGCAGTTGCGATGACCGAAGTTTTCGGTCCAGCCGTTTCCGACTTTGCTGAGTTCGAAGGACACTGGAACAGTTCACTATTTAAACAAGGTACCGATCTGGAAGCCATTGCCCGTGGCAACCTGGACATGACCATCACTTCCGCACAGGAGCTTGCCGAGTTTATTCCTGCTTTCTCCATTTTCTCGGCAGGTTACGTACACCGTGATGCAGAACATCAGAAGCGTGTGTTCGCTGCAGACTTCATGGATGACCTGAAAGAAGAAGCAGAAGATCTCCTTAACGTGAAACTGTTGAGCGTCATGTACCTCGGCCGTCGCCACGTTAACCTTCGTGAAGACTTTGAAGTATCAACCCCAGCGGATCTGAAAGGCGTGAAACTGCGTATGCCAGGCAGTGACGCATGGCAGTTCCTGGGTAAAGCACTGGGCGCAAACCCAACACCAATGGCTTTTGCAGAAGTCTACACAGCGCTGCAAACTGGCGCGGTTGACGGTCAAGACAACCCACTGCCAACCGACAAAGATGCGAAATTCTACGAAGTGACCAAGCAAATCGTTCTGACCGGTCACTTGGTTGACCTGAACTACATCGCTATCTCGAAGAAAGTGTGGGACAAGTTCACGCCAGAGCAGCAAGCAACGCTGCAAAAAGCGTCTGATGATGCGGCAGAATCTGCACGTCAGAAGCAGCTTGCACTTGAAGCAGAACTGGTTCAGTTCTTCAAAGATCAAGGCCTGAAAGTGTACGAACCAAACCTGAAAGCGTTCCAGGAAACTGTACAAGGCGCTTACCTGAACTCTGATTACTCTGAGCAATGGCCAGAAGGTCTGCTGGACAAAATCAACGCGCTGTAATTCCAACGAAGTAAACCGGGCATCGTGGCAGCAGTATCGCTGCGGTGCCTAACTCACCTCCCTCTTAGAGCAATGAAACAGGTGCCATTTGTGCGCTTTGGGTTCGAGCATCTTGAGGATGGTGAACAACACCAAACGTAAACCCCAAGACAGCACTGAGAACAAACATGGAAAAGTTTCGAATCGGCTTAATCGGATGTGGTGTCATCAGCGATAAGTACCTGACAACCTGTCAGAAGTTCGACTTCATCGACATTGTCGCTTGTGCCAGCCTGAACATCGAAGAATCAAAACAAAAAGCCGAAGCCTACAACATCCCGCGTGTCTGCACGCCTGATGAAATCATTAATGACCCTTCTATTGACTGTGTATTGAATCTTACGATTCCCGCCGCTCATGCGCAGATCTCTATCGCCGCATTGAACGCTGGAAAACACGTTTACTCTGAAAAACCGTTCGTGACTGATTTAGCGGATGGAGAAGAAATTCTCGCCCTTGCTAAGGCAAAAGGCCTTTACGTGGGCAATGCACCAGACACCTTCCTTGGTGGAAGACTCCAGACTTGTAAAAAGCTGATGGACCAAGGTGTGATTGGTACGCCCACCGGAGTGATGGCGTTTGTCCCAACCCGAGGCGTCGAGCGTCACCACCCAAACCCGGATTTTTACTATCAAAATGGCGGTGGCCCTCTGCTGGATCTTGGGCCTTACTATCTGACAGCCATGGTTGCTCTTCTTGGTCCAATCACCCGCGTTTGTGGTTTGGCCAAAAAGACGCTGGATGAGCGTTTGATTGAATCACAGCCGCGTGCTGGCGAAAAAATTCCTGTTAATGTTGATACTCACATCAACGCCCTTCTGGAGTTTGAATCCGGCGTTCAGGGCTCACTAATGGCCAGTTTCGATGTATGGGACTCACAAACACCGCGCATGGAAATTTACGGCGAAAAAGGGACGCTTTGCATCAACGACCCAGACCCCACTGACGGCTTCAATATTTTTGGCGGTCAGGTGCTCTACAAAACACGCGAAACCGCCCGTTGGGTTTACCGCCCTCGCACGCCTAACCTTGAATTTTGGTCGGTAGCAGAGAACACCCACGGTTTTAATCAAGAAGCCCGCGGCCTTGGCCTGCTTGATCTGGCTTATGCGGTGAAAAATCAGCGCCCAGCCCGCGCCAGTGGTGAACTTGCTCAGCATGTTTGTGAAGTGATGTTTGGCATTCTTGAGTCGGCCAAAACCGGACAGTTTGTCGAGATAAAAAGCCGCTGTGAATCACCAAGCGCTTTACCTGAAGATTTCCCTAAAAGCGAAAACGGAGCATGAACACCATGAGTCTTGAAACACTGGATTTTGCGGAACCGTTTTTCACCGTGAAGTACATCGTTGATGAACCAGAAATCGTCATTACTGAAAGAACTATCGTCCTGAATCTCGCTGAATCTCAGCTATATGCGGCCGGCATGTGGCTGGCACCGTTTCAGTCCATCATCGCCACCGATGTCACGCTGTTCAACGTAGAAAAGTGTGTATTGGTGGAACGCTTTGATGATTTTGAAGATGAAAATGCACTATTGGACAAGGTAAGAAACACCTGGCCATTGGCTTATGAGATTCGTCGTGAAGAAAGGTTAAAAGGCGTTGGGCACTATATGTCACCAAAAAATGCTGTCGGCAACATCCAGTTCAGCATGTATCACGCGTCTACTGTGCCTTTGAATGTGGGACTTCACAAAAACCATGTGCACTTGGGCGGCGAAGAGCCTCAGGAAGTGCATACCCAAATCGTTGGGTTCGGGAAAATGCAGCAGTGCCGCGAAAAAGACATATCGACACTGTTTCTCGAAGAAACCATGGCACCGGGTTGTACGCACAAACCCATGTTTGATGCCGAGCTGAATTACCCATGGCACCAATACGAAACTATTACGCCAGGTATATTTATGGCGATTGAAATTCTAACGTCCGGCAATCCCATCCCAAGATAAACCTGACGTTAAGCCCAGAAAAAGGATTCAAAATGGCAACACGATTACTACCAGAAAACATAGATTTTGACGGTGCTTTCCCTGCCCTCTCGCGTCGATTGAGAATTGGCGTTGTCGGTGGCGGACGTATTGCAGTGACGCAAGCGATGGCAGCGAGACTGAGCGATCGATGGGAGATCACAGCGGGTGCGCTTTCTTCCGATCCCGAGCAAGCCAAGGCAAGAGGTGCACAGTGGTTTTTACCGGAAGACAGATGCTATTCCTCATATCAGGAAATGGCAGAGAAAGAATCCCAGCGCGAGGATGGCATTGATGCAGTAATGATTACTACGCCGAACCATGTTCACTTTGAAGCAGCAGAAGCGTTTCTGAATGTGGGTATTGATGTGCTCTGTGATAAACCGCTCACCAATGTGTATTCAGAAGCTGCAGATTTAGTCGCTTTAACTGAATCTACCGGACAAGTGTTTGGTGTCTGTTATGCGATGTCCTGCTTCCCCATGATTCGACAAGCCCGCGAAATGGTAAAAAACGGTGCGATTGGCAAAGTCGTGCAAATCCACGTTGAGTTTATGCAGGACTGGATGATCCCTGATGATGTTGGCGAAGCGGCGCATGTTAAATGGCGCTTAGACCCTAAGAAGTCCGGATCCACCAGCTGTACCGGTGATATTGGCACTCATGCTGCCCAACTCGCCACTTTCGTATCGGGGCTGGATATGACCGACCTTCGCGCTGAAATGCATGTCTGCGGCGCACCAAAACCCTTGGAAGACACTGTTTTTATGATGACCCGCTACGAAGGCAATGTACCGGGGACGTTAATGGCAACGCGTATCGCTTCGGGTAACCGCGGTGGATTGCGTCTTCGTGTCTTTGGTAGTGAAGGTGGCATCGAGTGGGATATGGAGAATGCCGAGCAACTCAAATACAACAAATATGGTGAACCCGATCGTGTATTGAGCCGTGGCCAAGGCCATGGTATCTACCCTGCTGTTGAACGCTTTGTTCGTACCGGCCGTGGTTTCCCGGAAGGCTTGATTGAGGCATGGGCAAACCTTTACACCGAGTTTGCGATGGCTGTTGCCGCAAGAAAAGACGGGGTTTCTGCACCTAAAGGTTGGCTCAGTTATCCAACTGTAGAAGATGGCGCCAAAGGCGTGAGATTCATCGAAGCATCCGTGGAATCAAATACGTCGGGCGGCGCATGGGTAAGTTGCCAATAATTAAATAAGGCGGAGCGAGCGCTCCGCCAATCACAATGTTAGGGGGCGCGATTGGCAAAGCGAGTCACAATAAAGCAAATCGCTGAGTACGCGAAAGTGAGTGTCGCCACGGTAGATAGGGTGATCAACCAGCGTGCACCGGTAAAAAGTGCCACAGCGAACCGCATCATTGCGGCAGCAAAAGAGTTAGGCTGGCGTCCCCCTGCTGCGTTTGTTGAAACGCAAAGCGCTACTCCGTCCCCTTCGATACACTGCGGCATTCTGTTGCAAAGCAACATCTCCCACCTGCTGCGTGAGGCGTTTGAAGCGCAATCAGCCAAGCTGGAAAATACCAATTCGAAGCTGACTATAGAAACGTTTGACAGCCTCGAGCCGGAGAAGATTGCAGCGCGAATGCTAAAACTCGGCAAGAAAGTGGATGTCCTTGCCATCACTTCCATCGATCATCCTTTCGTTGCAGAAGCCATCGACAAGCTGGCAGAAAAGAATGTACCTGTGGTCGCGATAATCTCCGATCTATCGGCAAATAATCTCGCTGGCTTTGTTGGAACCAACAACCGGACGCGAGGAAGAACAGCGGCGTGGGCGATGGATCGGTTCTGTCGGGACAGAGGCACCGTAGGCGTTATCATTGGTAGCCACCGATACCTCAGTCAGCAAGATCGGGAAATCAGCTTCCGCAGTTATTTCCGCGAAAAAGCGCCTGCTTTCAGAATACTAGAATCCGTTGTCAGTTCAGATGACGACAGCCAAGCCTATGAAGCAGCCAAGAAACTGGTGTGTGAAACACCGGATTTGGTTGGGATTTTCAGCGCGGGTGGCGGCGCCAGTGGTATTCGGCGCGCCATTATTGAATACGGCGGTGACAGACGGCCTTTCTTCGTTTCTACCGAACTCACGGCGCAAGCAAAGACAGAACTACTTCAAGGCGGTGTAGACATGGTGCTGTCTGCCGACTTTGATCAAGTGGCTGAAAAAGCGGTGGAAATGTTCACCAGTCTCAAACAACAAGAAGGACAGCAAAAGAAAATGAGCGTGCTTCCTTTCTTTATTTACACCAGCGAAAACACTTAACTCACGTAGACGGCACTAGGCCGTCAGCCGCCCCTTAGAAAAGTAACGTTCTCGGTATTCCCCTGGCGAACAGTCTTCCCACCGTCGAAAAGCACGATTGAAGTTTGCTACGTTGGAAAAGCCCACCATATGCCCCACTTCACTGATCGTGTATTGAGGTTGCTTAATATACGTTGTGGCGAGGTTTTTCCTTGTTTCTTCAAGAATGTCTTTGAAGCTCGTTCCTTGCTCTCTCAAACGTCGTTGCAGGTTACGAAGGCTATAGCCCAGTTCCTCTGCAATTTTGGACTGCGAAGGGTTGCCATAACGCAACTCTTCGGCAATTTTGTTTTCGACAAGATAAGTGATATTGGAACGGTCAAAACGCTCCATGAAAGTATTCAGCAGCTTAGTGTGAACCATGTTCATCAAAGGATTACTGCCTGGAGACTGCAGGCTGGCAAGTTGGAGATCAAACACAATCGCATTTTTCTCGCACTGATATTCAACAGTGCAGTCCTTTTCTAACAGATAGCTTGCCACTTCTGGACAGGGTTCAGAGAAAGGCTCAAATGAGAACTTGATATCAATAGGACCAATATACCCGCTCATCATCTCTCGGGATTGACTTATCACCCCAATGCTCAATGCTTCGATCAGCTGTGGGGTTAACGCGAGTCGGCCACTGTCTTTGTAACGTTCAACATCAAATTCAATGAAGAGTTTTGCATTTTCGACACGCGTGTGGATTTGAACGCTGTTTGAGAGCATACGGCGGTATTTAGCGAATTGCTCTAGGGCGTCTTTCAAGCTGTATGACGACTGAATCGCATAGCCAAAGATGTGTAATGTGGAGAGCCGGAAGTTCTGAGCAACATCGAGTCCGAATGCTCTTCCTCCAACTTTCTTATTGCAGAAAGCGAAAAGATGGCCCAAGCGATCAACCGACACTCGTCCTTCTGGATTGTTTGCCTCGCTTTCCAAAATACCGAATCGAGACAGAGTGGGTTCAACGTCAAATTCAAACTTTTTCATCGACATAATGATCGGAATGAGGAACCCACTCAATGCTGAATATTCTGCACTCATCATTCACACTTTTCTTTATCGCCCAGCAAGTTACCGAACAATTATAAAATTTGTAGATTAAGTTTGACTGTGTTTCGACTGATAATCCATATTAAAAACTACTGATTTTTAACCTTCACCAAAGCCCATTCAATTTTACATCAATAAGTTACACAGCATGCCATGTGCAACAAAACACATTAACAAGAAGTCCATCACATGATGGTCAAACGTCAGAACTCAACTTTTCATCAGATTTTTGAACTAATACTTTTGTATGATCTCACTCCATTTGCACATTTATTCCACATCCCGTCAATATGCATTTTAATGCATTGATAGATATTGTGGTAATTAGATAATATCGTGAACCTCAATAAGATAAATCTTCACATAAAGATAAAAACAAATTTCAGACACCTTTAGCACATCTAATAATTGATAAGCATTAGCAGAACCAAAACTAAAAACATTAATTAAGCACTTTCTAAAGATACAACTTCCAAATAACAATAAGAATATAAACAGGCCAAGTCGTAAAACTGCTACACGGTAAAATTAATCTCTAGCACTAGGATAATTTCATCACTAATTAATTATAAATTCATACCTACAATGGATAGAACCAGGTCACACAAGAACAAAAACTAATTAATTATCAATTAGCTATTACTTGCAAAAGGTATCTACTGTGGAAAAGAAAAATAGCCATACAGACACTGACCAGAAATCTCACGCCCTCTTCAGAAAAGTAATAAAAAAAACGGCAGTATCGCTCTCTGCCATTGCCTTTTGCTTACTTACCGCTATTGCGATAAATGATCTCAGCAAGCCGACATCCAATAGCAACGCTTATCTTTTCGATGGTTTAGAATCCTTCAACACGCCATCATCACCTATTTCAACAGCAAACGCTGACTCAACGATTCCAAGAATTCCATTTGAACAAAGTCTCGCTGGAAATGGGGTGGAATATCCTATCAATGCGGAAAGACCTTGGTTGCAAGAGGCATTGCGAAACTATCCAAATAGCGAATATTGGCGCAATCAAATTACGCTTCACCTAGCACAGCCCAGAACCCCGGGCTGGATAAAATTTGAAAGCTATCATGTCAGCCAGGGACGTAACCCCATTCTGTTGCCGACTTTTGCGCGAATGGTTGAATCAAAGCATGTACCCGATGTGCTGACCGTTCGAATCACTGAGAGTGCGGAGCCTTTAACCGCGCTGGAAGACATAGGTTTTTCCCATCTACGCAGTATTGACCCAGCTAACCGATCCACAGCGGTTCATGTATACGAGATCCCTAAAGAGCTGACGTTTGCCCAAGCACTCGAAGCATCAAATGCTCACGCTAACGTGGCTTTTGCGGAGCCTGATTACCTGATTGAGTGGGCCCTGGCACCAAACGAATCAAATGCAGGGATCAGCAATGGTACTGCATGGTGGCTCAATCAACTGCGCGCTTATCAAGCATGGGAAACCACGACCGACGCTTCTGCTATTGGCCCTGTCGCCGTGTACGATCAGGGTATCTTGCGCAGTCACGAAGATCTTCGTAATAACTTCTGGGTTAACCCGGATGAAATTGCCGGCAATGGCGTCGATGATGACGGTAACGGTATTGTCGATGATATCAACGGTCGTACCAATCAGGTCTTTGGCGGTCATGGCACCCCAGTAGCCGGCACCATTTGTGGTGAAGGCAACAACGGCATTGGTTATGTTGGTAGTGCCTGGAAGTGTCAATTGATGGATACAGGTGGTCCATTGAGTTTTTCTGCCGCAGTATCTGACGCGATGGCATCTCTTCGCTATGCCACGGACAAAGGTTCTCGGATTTCAAACCACAGTTGGGGCATACGCGGCGACTACAGTCAGGCTTTCAAAGATCTGATTACCGAAATTGAAAGTGATGATCACCTTATGGTGATTGCTTCGCACAACTTTAACAGCAACATTGATAACAGCCCCGTCTACCCCGCCTCCTACGATAACGACAACATTCTAAGTATTGCAGCCTCCAACCAAGGCGAAGGTCGTATCAGCTATTCCAATTACGGTGCAGTGAGTGTTGATATTGCAGCGCCCACCGAATTTAACACGGCAAATTCCTCTGGCGGCTATTCCGGGTTCAGCGGCACGTCTCAGGCCACCCCTGTGGTCACGGGCGCCGTCGCACTGGCTTGGGCGTTAGACCCAAGCATGACTTATCGCGAAATTAAACAACTGGTGATGGACACCGCCCGCCCTGTTGCAGCCTGGTCTGGTTTAACAGTAACAGGCGGTATTCTGGATATGAAAACCCTCGTTGAATCCGTCACCAGAGACACAGACGGTGATGGCATTCTCGATGACGTCGACACCGACGATGACAATGATGGCGTTCCAGACGAGGAAGATGCTTTCCCGAAAGATGCAACTGAGTCCGTAGACACAGATGGTGATGGTATTGGGAATAACGCCGACAACGATGATGATGGTGACGGTGTTAACGATGATGAAGACTGGCGACCACTTGACCCTAACGAGCAATACGACACTGATGGCGATGGTATCGGTAACTCTCAGGACGATGACGATGACAATGACGGCGTTCTAGACGAAAACGACGCCTTCCCACTGGATGCAACGGAAACCACGGACTCTGATGGTGATGGTGTCGGCGACAACAGCGACGAATTTCCATCTGACCCCAACGAATCGAAAGACTCCGATGGTGATGGCGTTGGTGACAACAGCGATATCGACAAAGACAACGACGGTCTCTCCGATGAACTGGAATCCCGCACTCAGGCAGATATCGTTGACTGGCCTGTGCTTTACGGAGCCAGCTTCTCAAACGGTGTTCTCTCAGCCAACGGCGGAAGCTGGAGCTATCAGGCGAACTCGGCCCGTTTCTCCAGCTATGGTTTTACGGATAACTACCGTTTGAACTTCCAAGTTGATGCCCTCGGCACTTACAACATGTTCGGGCTGGGCAATGCTGAAAGCTCGGCAAGCTACACTGACATTGATTACGCCTTCTATATCGCAGGCACGACCCTCTACATCTACGAAAGCGGCGCGTATATCGGCAGCTTTGGCACGGTCGCAGCGGGTGATGATCTGGCGCTGGAAGTGAATAACGGCACCCTTGCCTATTACCGAAATGGCTCGCTGGTACGTTCGGTGAGTTACAGCGGTTCAACACCGGATTTCTATGTTGATACCAGTTTCTACAGTGGTGCGATTCAGCTTTCAAACATCTCGCTGTCGCCGCTCTCTGGTTCCGGTTTCTCTGTCGATGCTGACAATGATGGCATTAACAACGATGTCGATTTGGACTCTGACAACGACACGATTCCAGATGTGATTGAAGCTGGACTTGCCGATGCGGACGGCAACCTTACGGTTGATACTATCAATCTACAAGGTTCAGTCGACCCAGCCCCAGACACTGATAATGATGGCATTCCAGACTTCCTCGATTTGGAAAGCCAAAACCCAGAAAACGATGGCACGGCCTTCGATATGCATGGCTATGATTTTGCTGCGTTCGATTCCAACGGCGACGGTAAACTCGATAGCAATGATGAGCTCGGCGGCAACGATGTGAACGGCAACGGTGTCGATGACCGTGCGGAAGACGCAGACGGTGATGGGATTTCCAACCCGAATGACGATGACGACGATAACGACGGCACGTTAGATATCTACGATGCCTTCCCGTTCGACCCGAACGAAACCACCGATTCGGATGGCGATGGCGTCGGCGATAACACAGATGCCTTCCCAACAGATGCCACGGAAACCAAAGACACTGATGGCGACGGTGTGGGCGATAATTCGGATGCCTTCCCACAAGATGCGTCAGAGACCTCGGACACTGACGGTGATGGCGTGGGCGACAATGCCGATGCTTTCCCGAATGACGCGTCTGAAACCACGGATTCCGATGGCGATGGTGTTGGCGACAACAGCGATATCGACAAAGACAATGATGGTCTCTCCGATGAGCTGGAATCCCGCACTCAGGCAGATATCGTTGACTGGCCTGTGCTTTACGGAGCCAGCTTCTCTAACGGTGTTCTGTCTTCCAACGGCGGAAGCTGGAGCTATCAGGCGAACTCAGCCCGTTTCTCCAGCTATGGTTTTAATGACAACTACCGCCTGAACTTCACGGTGGAAGCCCTCGGCAGCAATAACATGTTCGGGCTGGGCAACACTGAAAGCTCGGCAAGCTATACCGATATTGATTACGCCTTTTATATCGTCAACACCACTCTCTACATCTATGAAAGTGGTACCTACAGAGGCAATTTTGGAAGCGGCAGTGTTGCGGTTGGGGACACCTTGTCTCTGGAGGTTAGTAACGGCACCATCAGGTACTTGCGCAACGGCAATGAAATCCGTGCAGTTGACTACAGCGGCACAACACCGGACTTTTATGTTGATTCGAGCTTCTATAACGGCGCAATCCAACTGAGCGGCATCAGCCTGACACCACTGTCTGGTGGGGGAATTAACTCCGATGCAGACGGCGATGGCATCAATAACGACGTAGATCTGGATTCCGACAATGACACCATCCCGGATGTGATTGAAGCAGGTCTGGTTGATGCTGACGGCGATTTAACCGTCGACTCGATTGATCAGCAAGCTTCCGTCAACCCTGCCCCGGACTCTGACGGCGATGGCATTCCCGATTATCTGGACTTGGAAAGCCACAACGCCGCCAATGACGGCACCGCCTACGACATGCACGGCTACGACTTCGCTGCCTTCGATACTAACGGAGACGGTAAGCTCGATGCCAATGATGAGCTCGGCGGCAACGATGTGAACGGCAACGGTGTCGATGATCGTGCGGAAGATGCTGACGGAGATGGACTCTCTAATCCGAATGACGACGACGACGATAATGATGGCACCTTAGACGTTAACGACGCCTTCCCGTTCGATCCGAATGAAACCACAGATTCCGATGGCGACGGTGTCGGCGATAACAGTGATGCCTTCCCAACGGATGCTACTGAAACCACAGACACCGATGGTGATGGTATCGGCGA
Source organism: Grimontia sp. SpTr1 (assembly GCF_947387585.1). Classification (NCBI taxonomy): domain Bacteria; kingdom Pseudomonadati; phylum Pseudomonadota; class Gammaproteobacteria; order Vibrionales; family Vibrionaceae; genus Grimontia; species Grimontia sp. SpTr1. Next base: position 157,776 of record NZ_CANDOD010000005.1, on the reverse strand, counting down.
CAACAGTGACGCCTTCCCTGACGATGCCACTGAGACCACTGACTCAGACGGCGATGGTGTGGGCGATAATGCTGATGCCTTCCCTGACGATGCGTCTGAAACCACAGACTCTGACGGCGATGGTGTGGGTGATAATTCGGATATCGATCGTGACAACGACGGTCTTGCGGACGAGTTAGAGCTGCGCACCAAAGCTGACATTGTTGATTGGCCCGTGCTTTATGGGGCGAGTTTCTCCAATGGTGAACTCTCTGCCAATGGCGGCACATGGCGCTATCAGGCGAACTCAGTACGTTTCTCTGAGTACGGCTACCGCGATAACTATCGCCTGAATTTCACGGTTGAATCGCTGGGCAGTAACAATATGTTTGGCTTAGGTAATGCTGAAAGCAGCGCAAATTACCCTGATATTGATTACGCCTTCTACATTGTGAACACCACGCTCTATATCTACGAGAGCGGTTCATACCGTGGCAACTTTGGCGCGAACAGTGTCGCTACTGGCGATACGCTTTCATTGGAAGTTAACAACGGCAATATCCGCTACCTCCGTAACGGTGAAGAAATCCGTGTGGTGACTTACAGTGGAGAAACACCGGACTTTTACGTTGATACCAGCTTCTATAACGGCGCAATTCGCCTGAGCAATATTAGCCTCACGCCAATGTCCGGTAGCGGTGTATCCGCTGACGCCGATCAGGATGGCGTCAACAACGATATTGACCTCGATTCCGACAACGACACTATCCCTGATGTGATTGAAGCCGGTTTAGCCGATGCTGATGGCGACCTGAAAGTCGACTCAGTCGATCTGCAAGGCACTGTCGACCCTGCCCCGGATTCAGACGGTGACGGTATTCCTGATTACCTCGATCTGGAAAGTCAAAACCCAGAAAACGATGGCACGGCCTTCGACATGCATGGCTATGACTTCGCTGCTTTCGATTCCAACGGCGACGGCAAACTCGATGGCAATGATGAGCTCGGCGGCAACGATGTGAACGGCAACGGTGTCGATGATCGAGCCGAAGATGCTGACGGGGATGGACTGTCGAACCCGAATGACGATGACGACGATAACGACGGCACCTTAGACGTTAACGACGCCTTCCCATTCGACCCGAATGAAGACACCGATTCTGATGGTGACGGCGTCGGTGACAACGGTGACGCCTTCCCAACAGATGCTACTGAAACCACAGACACCGATGGTGATGGTATCGGCGACAACAGTGACGCATTCCCACAAGATGCATCGGAGACCACAGACACTGACGGTGATGGTGTAGGCGATAATGCCGATGCCTTCCCGGACGATGCCTCTGAAACCACAGACTCTGACGGTGATGGTGTGGGTGATAATTCGGATATCGATCGTGACAACGACGGTCTTGCGGATGAGTTAGAACTGCGTACCAAAGCGGACATTGTTGACTGGCCTGTGCTTTATGGAGCTAACTTCTCGAACGGTGTTCTGTCTGCTAACGGCGGAAGCTGGAGCTATCAGGCGAACTCAGTACGTTTTTCTGAGTACGGCTACCGTGATAATTATCGTCTGAATTTCACGGTTGAATCGCTGGGCAGCAACAATATGTTTGGCTTGGGTAATGCTGAAAGCAGCGCAAATTACCCTGATATTGATTACGCCTTCTACATCGTGAACACCACGCTCTATATCTATGAGAGCGGTTCATACCGTGGCAACTTTGGCGCGAACAGTGTCGCTACTGGCGATACCCTCTCGCTGGAAGTGAACAAGGGCACGATCCGTTATCTCCGTAACGGCGAGGAAATCCGCACAGTAAGCTACAGCGGAGAAACACCGGACTTCTACGTTGATACCAGCTTTTACAATGGCGCAATTCGCCTGAGCAATATTAGCCTCACGCCAATGTCCGGTAGCGGTGTATCCGCTGACGCCGATCAGGATGGCGTCAACAATGACGTCGATCTGGACTCTGATAACGACACCATCCCAGACGTGATTGAAGCCGGTTTAGCCGATGCTGATGGCGACTTGAAAGTCGACTCAGTAAATCAGCAAGGCACTGTCGACCCTGCCCCGGATTCAGACGGCGATGGCATTCCGGATTACCTTGATTTGGAAAGCCAGAATGCCGCCAATGATGGTACTGCCTTCGACATGCATGGCTACGACTTTGCTGCCTTCGATTCAAACGGCGACGGTAAGCTCGATGCCAATGATGAGCTCGGCGGTAACGATGTGAACGGCAACGGTGTCGATGACCGCGCGGAAGACGCGGACGGCGATGGACTCTCAAATCCGAACGACGATGACGACGATAACGACGGCACGTTAGATATCTACGATGCCTTCCCATTCGATCCGAACGAAACCACAGATTCGGACGGTGACGGCGTTGGCGATAACAGTGATGCCTTCCCAACAGATGCTACTGAAACCACAGACACCGATGGGGATGGCGTCGGCGACAACAGTGACGCCTTCCCAGACGATGCCACCGAGACCGCTGACTCAGACGGAGACGGTGCTGGTGATAATGCTGATGCTTTCCCGAATGACGCGTCTGAAACCACGGATTCCGATGGCGATGGTGTTGGTGACAACAGTGATATCGACAAAGACAATGATGGCCTTTCAGATGAGCTGGAATCCCGCACTCAGGCAGATATCGTTGACTGGCCCGTGCTTTACGGAGCCAGCTTCTCTAACGGTGTTCTGTCTGCCAACGGCGGAAACTGGAGCTATCAAGCGAACTCAGCCCGTTTCTCCAGCTATGGCTTCACGGATAACTACCGTCTGAACTTCCATGTTGATGCGCTTGGTACCTACAACATGTTCGGGCTGGGCAATACTGAAAGCTCAGCGAGCTATACCGATATTGATTACGCCTTCTATATCGCAGGCACAACCCTCTACATCTACGAAAGTGGCGCGTATATCGGCAGCTTTGGCACGGTCGTAGCGGGTGATGATCTGGCGCTGGAAGTGAATAACGGCACCATTGTGTACTATCGCAATGGCGCACTTGTCCGTTCAGTTAATTACAGTGGAGATACGCCTGACTTCTACCTTGATACCAGCTTCTACAGCGGGGCAATTCAACTGTCTGGCATTGAACTTACTCCGCTCTCAGGCTCAGGCGCTTCTAAGGACGCAGATAACGATGGTGTCACCAACGACCTCGATTTGGACTCTGACAATGACACCATCCCGGATGTGATTGAAGCGGGTCTGGTTGATGCCGACGGAAACCTTCAAGTTGACGCCATCAATCTTCAGGGCTCAGTGAACCCAGCCCCGGATTCAGACGGCGATGGCATTCCGGATTACCTTGATTTGGAAAGCCAGAATGCCGCCAATGATGGTACTGCCTTCGACATGCATGGCTACGACTTTGCTGCCTTCGATTCAAACGGCGACGGTAAGCTCGATGCCAATGATGAGCTCGGCGGTAACGATGTGAACGGCAACGGTGTCGATGACCGCGCGGAAGACGCGGACGGGGATGGACTCTCTAATCCGAATGACGATGACGACGATAACGACGGCACCTTAGACGTTAACGACGCCTTCCCATTCGACCCGAATGAAGACACCGATTCGGATGGCGATGGCGTCGGCGATAACACAGATGCCTTCCCAACAGATGCCACGGAAACGAAAGACACTGATGGCGACGGTGTGGGCGATAATTCGGATGCCTTCCCACAAGATGCGTCAGAGACCTCGGACACTGACGGTGATGGCGTGGGCGACAATGCCGATGCCTTCCCCAACGATGCCTCTGAAACCACAGATTCCGATGGCGATGGTGTTGGCGACAACAGTGATATCGACAAAGACAATGATGGCCTTTCAGATGAGCTGGAATCCCGTACTCAGGCAGATATCGTTGACTGGCCTGTGCTTTACGGAGCCAGCTTCTCGAACGGTGTTCTCTCAGCCAACGGCGGAAGCTGGAGCTATCAGGCGAACTCAGCGCGGTTCTCCAGCTATGGTTTCACCGATAACTACCGACTGAACTTCCATGTTGATGCTCTTGGTACCTACAACATGTTCGGGCTGGGCAACACTGAAAGCTCAGCAAGCTATACCGATATTGATTACGCCTTCTATATCGCTGGCTCGACCCTCTACATCTATGAAAGCGGCGCGTATATCGGTAGCTTTGGTACGGTCGCCGCAGGTGATGATCTGGCGCTGGAAGTGAACAACGGTACCCTTGCCTATTACCGCAATGGCTCGCTGGTACGTAGTGTCAATTACAGCGGTTCAACACCGGATTTTTATGTTGATACCAGCTTCTACAGCGGGGCAATTCAGCTGTCTGGCATTGAACTTACGCCACTCTCAGGCTCAGGCGCTTCTAAGGACGCAGATAACGATGGAATAACCAACGATGTGGACCTGGATTCCGACAATGACACCATCCCGGATGTCATCGAAGCGGGTCTGGTTGATGCTGACGGCGATTTAACCGTCGACTCGATTGATCAGCAAGCCTCCGTCAACCCTGCCCCGGACTCTGATGGCGATGGCATTCCTGATTATCTGGATTTGGAAAGCCAGAATGCCGCCAATGATGGTACTGCCTTCGACATGCATGGCTACGACTTTGCTGCCTTCGATACCAACGGCGACGGCAAACTCGACAGCAATGATGAACAAGGCGGCAATGACGTTAACGGCAACGGTGTGGACGATCGTGCAGAAGATGCCGACGGCGATGGACTCTCCAACCCGAACGACGATGACGACGATAACGACGGCACGTTAGATATCTACGATGCCTTCCCGTTCGATCCGAATGAAACCACGGATTCGGATGGAGACGGTATGGGTGACAACAGCGATGCCTTCCCAACGGATGCCTCTGAAACCACAGACACCGATGGGGATGGTATCGGGAATAATCGTGATATGGATAGGGACAACGACGGTATCGCCAACAATCTGGAATCAAACATCAATGCCAGCGTAACGGATTGGCCTGTGCTTACTGGCAATGCGAACCTTAGCCAAGGAACCTTGGTTGGCAACGGCGGCTATTGGCAGTCCCAGGCAAACTCTAAACGTTTTTCTGAATACGGCTTCCGCTCGCACTATCAGCTAAGTTTTCTGGTCGACAGTCTTGGCACATACAACATGATAGGTTTGGGTAGAGATGAAACTTCCGCCAGCTATCAAGATATCGATTATGCGTTTTACATCGTTGGAAGCACGCTCTACATCTATGAGAGTGGCGCTTCAAAAGGCTCATTTGGCGGTATTGCGATTGGGGATACCCTTTCCATTCAGGTAGCCGATCGTGTCATTGCGTATTTCCGAAACAACGAACTGTTGCGCACCCACGTATTTGAAGGGGAAACCCCTGACTTTTACGTAGATTCCAGCTTCTACAGCGGTGCCGTTGAAATCAGTCGCTTCCTACTCTCTCCCTTACCCGGAGCGCAGTTTGTCGCAGACTCGGACAATGATGGTATTCCCAATGACTTGGATTTGGACAGTGACAACGATGCCATTCCAGACGTCGTTGAAGCTGGCTTTGAAGATGTGGACAACAACTTTACGGTGGATAACTTCGATCCTGGCGCCACTGTCGCAAACCTGCCGGACAGTGATAACGATGGTATTGCAGACTTCATCGATTTAGAGAGCCTTAACCCCGGCAACGATAGTACAAACTTCGATATCGACAGTACCAATTTCGCAGATTTTGACACCTATCGGGACGGAAGGCTGGATGCGCGGGATGCACTTGGCGGACAAGATACCAATAAGAATGGGGTCGATGACCTTATCGAGTCTCTTTAATGGCAGCAAACCAGACTGGGTAACCCAGTCTGGTTTTTGTAACCCACCACTATTAATGAAACATTGGGATTAAATGGGATCGCTTGGGATTTTGTGGGACAGCCCTTTGATGGCGCGGACTAAGTGAAAGCTGGAGAGTTCGAGCCGCAATCGCCTAATGTGGGACAAATCTAGCAAAAGACTACGTACGAATTCATCTGAGGTGAAATGAGGTCGGTCACAGCCGTTTCGGCTCGCACCTTTACCTGCTTTGGCTTGAAAGCTTTTCCTTGTTACAACGTTCCAAGTTATCCGCTTTTTGAATCGGATGCTTGATCCGATTCGTCTTATCTCACTTAACCTTATGATATTTATTTAATTAGCTAAGAATAAGCATGTGTAAAGAGATGTTGAATCGGATCGGATCTGATCTCATACCCTGTTTGCAACACTACCAGTGTTTAAACATACCAACATAAGTAAATTGAGAAGAGCCAATTACACAAGACCTAGGTGATTTAAAATCACTAGAATCTCCTACAACTATGTGTGTGGCATTCAATAAATGAGGTTTCAAAGCATCAAGTATTGGTTTTTGATTTTCCGTAGGTATACCCGCACTTGGGAAAAAGTTATCAATGCCATGAGAAAGGTCTTCAATATAGAAAAAGTCATGGTCGTAAAACAGTTCGTCTTGTTGGCAGGCAAACTCATTGATTGGAGAGTCATCTTCACTATATGTCTCTTTGAAAATCACGCTGATATCGTTGAGGCTGGTTTTTGCCACCCAGAAATGCGCGTTTTGTAATTCTGACATAACACGTAACCTATTTTGCGTTCGCTTAAACCTAAGTTAGCTCTCTACTTAAAATCCTTCCCAAGCCACACTACCCGGCCCAGGACTTCGATGTTCTGCAGCTTATCGGCTTCAACGTTTTCGTCTGGCTCTTTGTTGATGTCCGTGTATACATCAACGCTGCCATCGACTCTGACCTTGACCCATCGGATGAGCATGTTGCCATTCAGTTTCAGGGCAAGCACACCATCGGAAACAGATGCATCTGACATATCGATCATGACGCTGTCGCCGCCGCTAATGATTCCGCCTTCCACATAGCTTTTAACGAAGTAGATTCTCAAGCTTTCTGGCTTCAAACCTCGATACTCTAGCCATTTCTTCCTGAAGGCGAGCTTTCGCCTAACTGGAGCTGAGTTTTGCTCGCTGTTGTCCATCTCATCGACAGTGACATGGTAGCCCTCAACGAGAACGAACTCTTCACTATCAATGGTGGTGATGGCCTGCATTGCCACTTGGTCAATATCAGTAACCACATCCCCGGTGAAGATCTCCCCTTCCCCGGTCGCAAACCAGTGAACACTAATACCGCCTACCAAACAGATTTTGGCAGCTATATCGAGACCTGGTACCCCACCCTTCAGGTATTTGCGAATCATAGTTTCGGATACACCGACTTTCGACGCAAAACTTCGAATGCTTTGCTCGCCGATGATGTATTTCAGTCTGTCGGTAAGGGAGTTCATTACCCCAGTTTCCTCCGAAAAAATCTGTCCAGATTCCAAGCCGATTTAACCAAAAAAAATAAAAAGAAATCTATCAACTAGTTAAGTGTAAGTCGGAAGTACCAGGCAGATAAATGTGAACCAAATCACTGTCTATAAATTGATCAGCTCAAAAGTTCGCATTATATTTAACTTCATAGTTCGCAGTGCGAACTTTGGTGCGCAATATTCACTGTTCGCGATGCGAACAAAACAACCAAGAGTTTAAACCAAACCATGAAATTAGTCACCGCAAGAGACGTTCGTGCGGCACTGATCCAAAAAGGCTATAGCTGCCGAAGTTGGGCGCTTGAGAATGGATTTGGCCCGAGAACAGTTCAGAAATGTATTCAAGAGCACCCACCTTGCTCCAAAAGAAAAGTTCGAGGTGGTGCGTACAAAGAAATCCTACGCGAACTATCAAAAACACTCGCTGAGGATCTACTAAGGAACAAAGCTGATGGGTAAAGAATGGTTTACCGCGAATGATCTGGCAGGTCTGCCAGCTATGCCCCAAACGGCCAGAAATGTGCGCATTCGTGCGGAAAAAGGCCAATGGCAAGTGCGTAAGCGCCCCGTGGGTAAAGGCTACGAGTATCACATCAGCTCACTTCCTGGTGCGACTATTGCTGAACTAAGCAAAACAGCAATTAAAGAAACTCATGGCGAACGTGCAGCTGCTCAGCTCAATGCCAGCTTAGACCAGGAGAACCGAGCGAAAGATAAGCAGCAGGCCAACATTCGTGCGGAGGGACTCAAAGCATTCAATACTCTCACTGACCGCCAGAAACAGCTCGCTGAATCTCGTGCAGAGATTGTTCGCCTGCGCTCGCTCTATTTATCTGCATTCAAGGGCCAAATGTCAGACGGCCATACCCACTTTATCCAAGAGTTTAAGGAGCAAACCCTTCCTCTCGAAAATACCGTTTACGAGGTGGTAGTAAACGTCAGTCGTTCAACCATTGATCGTTGGGAAAAAGCACTTCAGCAAGACGGGATTTGCGGTCTTGTTAGACGCAAAAACGCCCGAAAAAGTGACAGCGTCATTTGCCAACAGCCAGACCTTGAGCAGTTCTGTATCACCTTATTAATTTCACGCCCGCACTTTCAAAAACAGCCTTACAAGATGCGGGAATATGCGCTGGTGCAGAAAGAGAAAACTAAGGCTAGTTGGACAGTACCTGCCCCATCCAGTTTTAGACGGTGGATCAACTACTGGGTAAACACAAATCAGGGCAAGCACACCTTCGCCGTTGACCATAAAAGCTTTTACGGCAAAGAACGTGGGCTAATCCATGACCATGATGCCTGGGTGAGTCGGCCAAACGACCTCTGGGAGCTGGATTCAACCCCGACTGACATCATGTTAAACGTTGATGGCAAGCTCGTGCGCTATTCAATTGTGGGCTGTATCGATGTCTACACACGACGCGTGAAAATGCTTCTCGCACCGACCTCAACCTCTGAGGCTATTTGCTTGCTAATCCGCAAAACCATTTTGGACTGGGGGATGCCCAATCAAGACGGCGTCATCAAAACTGACAACGGCAGCGACTACATCGCGAATAAATCACGGGCCGTATTTGCTTCCCTCGGCGTAAAACACATGCGGGCGAAACCCTTCTCAGGATGGGAAAAGCCATTTATTGAACGTTTCTTTGGCACTTTCCAAGGCGGCATTGTTGAAGTGATGCCCAACTACATTGGCCATAGCGTGAAAGATAGAGAGCTCATTGAAGCCTGTCATGCATTCGCAGCCCGCATTGGCGATGGAAAAAAGAAACGGTATGAAGATGCACTGGAGCTTGGGATCTCTCCGAGTGAGATGCAGCAATTCATGGATGATTGGTTAGAGCATTACTACCACCAAAATCCTCATTCAGGATTAGACGGTCTAAGCCCTTACCAGCACTACCAAAAAGCGAACTATAAACCCCAATTTATTGCAGAGCCGCGAGCTTTGGACACCTTATTGAACTTCGCCGGAGAGAAAAGCATTCGTCGTGGTGGCGTTCAGGTCAACAAACTCGTCTACCGTGCACCAGAGCTCCAAGAAGAAAAATACATGCGTCAGAGAGTCAACGTATACCTCGACCCATGCGATGTGGCCCGTGCCTATCTCTACCCCGTCCATGGTGATGGTGAATGTATCGAGGCCATCAACGCTGACTTAATAGGCCGTGAAATTAGTCCGCAAGAATTCATCGAAGCTAGACGCCAAACAGAGAAACAGCTTCGCCAATTTAAACGCGATATGAAGCGTTATGCCGATGAGTTTGGCATTGATGATCTGGCCGCTGAGGCCATTGCCCAGGCAAAAGCCAAAAACAACATGCTGCCTTTCCCGAAAGAGACAACAGAGCACAGTAACGTCCTTTTGACCGCACTCGAAAAAGCGGGCATGAAGCCTTCACAGACTCGCAGCCATGCTCAGCTTGAGGCCATTGAACAGCATAGAGAACAACGCAAGAAACAAACCGAAAGAACCGCTGAGCAAGAATCCAGAATGCTCAAAAGCGAACGCGAGATCGCCTGGGATATGGCAGACATCTTGGTTAACGGCGGGGAGTTAGACGAAAGGCAGAAAAAGTGGTTTAGCAACTACATGCGCAACCATCAACTCACTGCACCTCAAATTAAAAAGTACATCGAATCCGGCGGTAAAACACGTCGGTTGGCTAAGTGATCTTGGCTTTGGGTATCACCTGAAGCGAGAAGGGACGGCTCACAATCCTGGCCGATTGTGAGCCCGATTAATCGCTCGTAAGAGCAACCATAATCATAAGGTATCATAGACATGAGAAATAAGATTGTCGATGTGAAAAACGTGTCAGCCTCCATGGCACTGTTAGAAAACCTATTAACCCGCTCCCAAATTGTGCCCGGTATGGGATTAATCCATGGCGAAAGTGGGTTTGGGAAAACCACCGCTCTTCAGTATCTCTTCAATCTGGATAGCACCAATGGTGTTTATGTTCGATGCTGCGCGAGCGATACACCTACCAGCATCTTAAATCGTATCGCCAAAGAATGTGGTCTCATCCCTGCGGGACGCGCTTACCAAACTCTCGAAGACATTATCGAGTGCGTTCGCAGAAACGAATTTAGCCTGTTTGTTGATGAAGCTGACTATGTCGTTGGCAGTAAGAAAATCATGGAATCATTCCGTGATATCTACGACAACACCGAGCAGCCTGTCGTTCTGGTCGGCATGGAAGAAATCGCCCGCCGTATCTCACACCGCAAGCAACTCCACAACCGCATCAGCGAGTGGGTGGAATTCAAACCTGCTGATCTGCAAGACGTAGCCACTTTCGCTTATGAGTTGATGGAGATAGACCCTCAAATCCACCTTGATGATGCCCTACTCGACCACATTCGGGTGAAATCCAGAGGTGTGGTTAGAACCATTCTTTCAGCTCTTAGCAAAATTGAGCGTTCTGTGAATGGGAACCCACCACCTGATGGCGTTGTTACGATGGATGACATTTCTGGTCTCGACTTATTTATGACCGTAGCCCGCAACTAATGGAGGTTACCTCATGGCTAGGGAATATAAGTGCGAGCAAATATGGACATATATCTGCTCCCACGATGTCGTCAACGCCAGAGATGTATCGCTGAACACGGGTATCTCTGCTGATTTAGTGAGCGTCAATCTTAGTCGTTTTGCCAACAGAGGGTGGCTAACTTACGTCAGCGGTAAAGGAGTAAGTGGCGATCCTAAGTGCTACAGAAAAACGCATCAGGCAAGGCCGGAGTTTAAAGGTCACACAAGAGATAAAAGCAAAAGCAGATATTCAAAAAGTGATCGGCAGATGCTCTGGAACAACATGAAAATCAGCAGAAAGTTCACGGTGACAGATTTGCTCTCTTCTATCGATGTCCCTGTAAGGGTCGCAGAGCGCTTCATCACCGTGCTTCACAAAGCAGGTTATGTTTCGCCGTTTACCGTTCGAGGGGCTCAAGTTAAGCGATTAAACAATGGTTATGAGCCCGTTTGGGTGCTCACGAGAGATACAGGGAGACTCGCCCCCAAAGGTAGGAAAAGTGGACTCTGGGATCAGAACGAAAAAAAGTTCTATCGCTTTCAGACACTAGATGAAGCCAACAACCATTCGAAGGTTTCATCAAAAAAGGAGATTAACCAATGACATGGCTGGATGAACTGAGAAAGCAAGTGGATGCCACTTCGCTAGGCAGCGCCGCCAGTGCAATGGGCGTCTCGAAAGCGATGATCTCTCAAGTCCTTAACGGCAAATACAAAGGCAACATGCAGCGGGTTCAAGGACTGGTGGAAAGCGTATTCATGGGGTACACGGTTGTGTGCCCTGTCCTGGGAGAAATTCCAAAGCATAAATGCGCAGCACATCAAAACGCCAAACATGTTGGCAGCACACCCAATGCCATACGCCTTTGGAAAGCCTGCAGAAGCGGTTGCCCTAATAGCCAATTGGATGAGCGTTTAACCACCCCTATCAGGTTAAGCATTGAGTCCAAAGCTGCCATGCAGAAATCAGAAAAGGTTTGCTCAGAACCAACCAGAGAAAAAGTAACGCTGCGCCAATACGACGCAGCTGCTGTTTGCGCGAGGTTGGAACGGCAAGCGAAAACTGATTCTGAACACATGGCCGGAAGCTATCACCGCCTGTACATCGAGCTACTCAAACGCGAGTTGATAGCCGTTGGTAATCGCTACAACCGCCTAATTAAAGAATGAACATCGTGAATCAGCCAAGAGGTAATAAAAGGCTGAAACTCGAACCAGGGAATGAGGAATTCAAGATGAAAAGTTTGAATCCACAACATCAGGTAAAGCAGCTGCTCCAGGCCCTTCAGAAAATGAACTGTCAGGTCACTAAAACTGCTCAAACCGAAAAAACGCTGGTGATACACGTCGATGCACCTGTGCCGGAGCTTCAACACCATAGCGTTCTGATCACTGAAACCGTTAATGGCCTGACCCGTCGCATCCGCGCCGCACGTCACTCAGGCTGCTGTGTCGTATGGGAGGATTAATATGACTGTTCAAATTCCACAAGGTTACCGCGTTAATGCACAAGGCCACATGGTGCCGGAAACTCAAATCAAAGCCATCGACCTACTGAGAGACGACCTGGTTCAGAACGTGGTGTCTGCAGCCAGAGAACAGCAGCAAGCACTGGCAGCGTTCAAACTGCTGGCGATGAATGAGGTCACTGACTTTGTTGACCTGTCTGCAGAGGAATACGACGTCAAATATGGCGGCACGAAAGGTAACGTCACTCTGATGAGTTTCGATGGCCGTTACAAGCTTGTCCGCGCAAAAGGAGAACACAGAGTGTTTGACGAGCGTATCCAAGCGGCCAAGACCCTTATTGATACCTGTATTAACCGTTGGAGCGAGAACGTCAACGACCATATCAAAGCGCTGGTTGATCATGCTTTCAGGGTCAACAAACAAGGGCGTATCGATGTTAACCAGGTGCTCTCACTGCGTCAGTTAGATATCGATGACTCCCAATGGAATGAAGCCATGGATGCCATTGCCGATTCAATCCAGGTCACCGGTACCAGTAGCTACCTTCGACTGTATGAGCGCAACAGTGATGGCAGCTATCGCCAAATTCCGCTCGACATCGCCAAGCTCTGAGGTGGGCCCATGAAACGCGAAATAGATATCGTCATGCCTCTTATCCGGGGCCCAAGAGATATTGAACTGGGTGAACAGCGTTTGGCTTTCTTTGAAAGAGCCCGAAGCCGCCACAAAACAGAGGAACTGGTCATGTTACTTCGCACTGTACAAGGTGACGAAGCCAACAACCCGAACCTCTATCAGCGGGGAGTTGCTGACATGCTGCAGTACCTATTGGGTATCACCCATAAGCCTCCCCTCTCGGAGCAAGATTAACCCTAAATCCAAGCCCCCAAACACTCGGGGCTTTTCTTTTTAACGAGGGAATAAACCATGATTGAACCCCGTTTAAACCTTCCACTGGCAGGTTTCAAAAAAGCCAGCGCTAACGAAGCAAATGCCTTGGTCAAAGATACCCAACTCATTCATTACGAGGCACCGGAATGCTCAGCGCTTTATGGCTATGCCAGAAAGGGGCAGCTTATCGCTGTTGAACTTATCCAACTTGGAGCCGTTTCTGAATGGTGGATTGAGGAGAACAACTAATGGAACAGAGAACACGCCTAATTAGGCTGATCCATATCGGTAAAAGAGAGCTTGGCCTGGATGATGAGATCTACCGTGCCCTGCTGCAGCGAGAGACGGGTAAAGATAGTTGCAAGAGTATGCTTGATGCTGAGCTAGAAAAGGTACTTCTAGCGATGGAACGCCAAGGCTTTAAAAAGAAAGTCACCCAAAGCAAAAAGCGACTGAGTCCAAAAACCCAAGGCCAACCCACTGTAATTTCGAAAATCCGGGCGCTTTGGATCACGATGGCTAAGGAGGGGATTATAAGGGATGGGTCAGAAACAGCACTCGATGGATATGTTCGTAGGATGACTAAAAAACATAGTGGCAGAATGGTTGAACATGTCGGTTGGTGCAATCAACAGGAAGCTTACACAATTTTAGAAAGCCTAAAAAAGTGGAAGCTTCGAGTGTCTTTGATTCACTTAGAACACTAAGCTGTAGTAATCAATAGATCTTCAAACGGCCTGTCGATCTTGTCTTGCTTGTTCCTGGAGTTAATTAGTTCATTAAATTGCTTTGCCCTAATCCAGAAACTAGATGGCAGTTCTTTCCTCTTGGCTCTAAACTCAGCCTCAGCTTCTGTCAAACATGTTCTGGCATTGCAGTAGAGTTTCGTCCTTACATCACCCTTTTTGATTAACTTAACCACTTCATCAAAAGATGATAACCAACTCAAACGCGTATTCGCTTCTAGAATTTTCCATATATGATCGTGCACATCTGACAGATCTTTAAGCAATTGCTTCTTATCTGCATCCCCTGAGGTTTTGAGTGATTGAGTTAGAGAGTTACTTGCTTCTACGATATCGTCATAGCCCACTTCAACCCCTCTTAGTTTTGCTCGAGATAGATAACCTTTTGCTAGACGCTGGTACCAAACTGACTTGTTGCTTCCTAATACTCTTACAGACTCTAGGCAGCACTCAATTATGCCTGTCACTGAGGATGTTTCGGACTCTGCTAAATACCAGTATTCAAATGCTCTCTCTCTCTTTTGTCCTTTTTTAACAGCTTTGGCCGCTATATTTTTTATAGAGTCATAATCGGGCTTAGGCTGTTCACTTAAGCACCTAGCTTTCATTAGCAGCAAATCAGGATTTTCTTTATATTTCTTTAATCCTTCATCAACTGTTCTAATAGCTTCAAGATATTTTTCTTCTTTTAGAAAAGCAACAGACTGCCTAATTATCAACCCTATATATTTCCTATTGCCTTGCTTTCCTGAAGTATCAGTACCTGCTCTAAGATTTTTGATTGATGTCTTTATCTTATCAAAATCTAAAGCCAACTCTCGCTCATTCGACTTGACTACTAATGCTGTTGTATTTGATAAACTATAACGTTTCTCGCCTTCAATAATTGATGGTTCACTCACTAAAAACAAGGACTGTAGTTCTTCTAGGCATTCCAATAGTTGATTTGGTTGAAAAACTAATGCTTGTTTTAGTTCAGTGACAGAACAGCTCCCGAAGTAATATATACCAAGTAGTGCTCTTTTTGAGTTCCTCTTTAAAGAATCAATTTCTCTCCGAATTGCTGCATCTCGTGCATCTTCTCCTGCATGCCCTTTCCACTCTTTAATGGCCGCATCAAACTTATATCCAAACTTGATTAGTCTTAATATGGAGGAAGTAAGCAAAGGGGAACCATCGGTTGCAGAGTGCAACCTACCAATGGCATTTCTATTTAGAGAGCTACTATTGTATTTCGTACACGTCAAATCAACATATTGACTATACTCATCTATTGGCATGCCTGGTATATCGATACAGAGGTCAGATGAGTATGCGAGTTTCTTCCTTGTTGTAACTAGAAACCTAACGTTATTTGATCCCAATTGACGACAACTATCTACTACCTTTCTCTGTTCATCATCTTCTAATGAGTCAATATCATCAACAATAATTAAGGAAGGGAAAATGGGAAGTGCACTTCTTAGCTCTTGTTTTATGATAGAAATTGCAACATCATCATAATCTTCTGATTCCAAAGAACATTTCTCTGACAATGCCAATAAAAATGTTCTAGAGCACTTGAAATCTGAGTCGTTCAAATCATAGAAATCATTATCAACTCCAGAAAATTGTTTTTCTTTAACTGATAACCATACAACTCTCTCATATCCTGAAGGAGCTGCACTAACAAACCTAGTAGAAAACTCATATGCTATTGATGTTTTACCTTTTCCTCCGTCTCCGCATAGGATCTTTGTGTACTCGAAATCGTCAGACAACCACTTCCAAAGGCTACTTAATGTGTCTTCTCTACCAATAAAATCAGAACATATAAGCTGTCTATCCGGTAAGTTATGATCTAAAGACTTTGCAATCTCTCTAACTTCTAATTTTTTACCACTTGGAAAATTTCGTCCTGAGAAAAGGAACTCCCAATTTGACGGACTTTTTGCAGGAATTTTCTCATCTAAGGTTCTCATGTAGGTATCATGAACCTTGAAAATAGGCTTTTTGTCTTTTTGCGGGCCATCTCTCACAAACGCCAAAGGGTTCTCACCACTTTCACGCTTGGGAATATGTATTAACCCCATAGAGTATTCATTTTCTTCTATAGTAATTAAATGAGTATTAAATGTAATATCAATCTGCTTATTGGTATACTTCTTGATAAGATTTCTAACTACAGAAAGGTCAAAATCAGAAAAGTCAACATCTATGGGTTCGAAACGGATGTCCTTTTGAGTTTCGTGAATACCGTATATAAGATAACCACCATAACTGTTGTGGAATGCAACTATGCTCATTATGGTTTTTGCAAGAGACGCAGGGTCGGTACCAAACTCTTTTTTATAGTCCCATAGATCAGACTCTTTTGGAAATACAGTGTTTCCTTTGGTCAATAACTCAATAGGGCTAGCGCTAACCTCACCAACCTGTATAAACTGAAGCATTGATTCTTTTATTGTTTGCAAGTTACACACTGTACCCTCTTCCAATTTGCCCCCCCCCCCATATGTGGTTAAAATTCAATACTAACAATGATGCATATCATATACATTGCTACAAACCACAAATTTTGGAAATATTACGTTGAAATTTATATAGAAAAACACTTTTCAGGCAAGAACAACCCTACCGACGTTACTTAAGTTTTTTCATTATTTAGTGAACAATCTGAGTGACTATTCAAACTTAACTTGGCCACAAGAAGGTGAAAGTCAAAATCCACCATTGACGATCCTTTTTGATCCATCTGCAATAGATGTATCAACGTTTTTGGTGAAGTGGGGCCACGATGAAAGCAAAGCAAACCGACCTGTTTGGAGATGGGCATCTCGACCCATCTCTACTCGAACACCTTGACCATCTCCCGGACGAACATAACGCCTGGCCAACTATCCTGTTGGAGCTTCATGGCGTGCTGCAGCAAAGATTAAGTAAGCGTGGTATCGATATCCCTGAGCTGGCGCTGGAGTGCGTGCTGGATATTGGCGAGTACATGGGCGGTATGCAGGTTTACCTGCCAAGAGGTGACCGATTACGCCAACAAATTCGAGACATGAACATCTGGCATGAATTCAACGGCACGAATACAAAAATTCTTGCGAGGCGCTACGACGTCACAGAGAAAACCATTTACGAAGTGTGCGCCCGGATGCGTAGGATGGAACAGACAAGGCGGCAACCAGACTTGTTTGGGTAGTTCCCAAAAGCACTTCTTGACGCGAACCAGACCGCCAACTTGCCGACTACTGGCCCCTTCTCTCCGGGGCCAATTTTTTATCTGGTCATAAACAATCACCAACGGTAATCCGCCACACTCACCCCGCGCTCATAACCTGACTGAAACCACCTACAGAGGTTTCAGTCATGCAATACCCCTTTAACACAAACGCTTTTCCCCCTGCCTTTTGTCATGCTGTGCATTTTGTGCTTGAGCGTGAAGGCGGCTATGTTGATGACCCGCTGGATGCAGGCGGCGAAACCAAATATGGCATCAGCAAACGCAGCTATCCCAACCTCAATATTGCAGCGCTCAGTATTGATGATGCTGTGGCCATCTATCACCGCGATTACTGGATTAAAACCGGATGCCCTCACCTTCCTGCAGTGGCGGGCTTTCTGGTATTTGATGCTGCTATCCAGCACGGCAAACGCCAGGCAATTAAACAACTGCAGCGCGCTATCGATGTGGTTGATGATGGCGATGCAGGCCCTAAGACCCGCGCAGCTGTCGAGCGCACACCGCCGTTGGTGCTCATCGCGCGATATAGCCTTCAGCGTGCCCGCTTTTACGCCAAGCTCGTTGCCCGTAAACCCAAACAAAAACGTTTCCTGAATGGCTGGTTCAACCGCATTGATGAACTGGCCCAGAAAGCCATTGCCTTCGAATAAGGAGCAGACCATGGCCCTAGCCACTATCGCGACTATCGCAAGCCTCGCCACCGAGTTCGGCCCCGCTGTTCTCCGGGGTATTGGTTCCCTGTTCGGCGGCAAAACAGAAAGCGTCGCCAAAGACATTGCCAACCTGGTTGACCATGTTGATACCACGGTGAATGGCAAAGCAGCCAAAACGCAGAAGGTAGAGCAGTTGGTCGCCCAACTGCCACCCGATGCCCTGGTTGAACTGGAGACCATCAAAGTCGAGCTGGAGAAAGAGAAAAACCGGCGCCTGGAACTGACACTGAACGACAAACAAAGCGAACACAGGGAAACCCAGACGACCATCCGTGAAGGCGACAAAGCGGAAGATGAATATGTCCGCCGTACCCGCCCCAAAGGCGCTCGACTGTCTTTGTATTCCTGTATTGCTTACATCTTCCTGTTTGAAGGACTGGCCGCATTTAGCAAAGGTGATGGGGCCAATATGGAATTTGCGGGCATCTTAATCGCACCGTTCCTGACTTACATGGGCTGGCGAACGCTGGATAAACGCGGTCACACCACTGCGATTAAAACGGCGTTTAAACAGGGATTATCTGCCTTTCAAACGCCGACTCAACAGGGGGCACGATGAGTGATATCGCCGATCGCGCTCAAATCAGCGATGAGATATTCGAAAGCGCCCTGCTTCACGCCCATCAATGTCGCCACCGGGACACCGCAGATATTGATGACGAGGGAAATCACTGGTGCATCAGCTGCGGCGAATTAATCCCCGCTGCACGTTTAGATGCCGAGCCCGATGCGGCGCGCTGTATTGAATGTCAGCGCTATCACGAACGCAGGGGGCGTTAATGACTCTGGAGCTCATCCGAACCTGGTGGCCAATAATGGCCACCGTACTCAATGTACTTTTTCTGCTGGCCTGTTTCGCCCTGATGAAAACCTTTGCCCGCAAAGAAGAGCTGCAGAACATCAAAGAGGCGCACAGTGAATTGGCACAGCGTCATATTGCCCTGCAGCAACAGGTCGAGAAGTTACCCGACCATGATGAAGTGTCTGGCCTGAAACTCAGCATTGAAAAACTTCGCGGCGATATTCGGGAAATCAGGCCCAAGCTCGAAGGGCTAGACCGCATCAGCAACCTGCTGCTAGAAAATGAACTCAAGGAAAAGAACGGATGACATTGCAAACATTACTTCAACAAGACCGACGCCTGGTGATGTTGCGCGTGCTCAATGAAATGCCAGGCTATGAAGCTAACGATTCTATTATTGATTCCGCGCTGGATGCTTATGGCCATAATGTCAGCCGCGATTTGGTGCGCACAGAATTAAGCTGGCTCGCGGAGCAGCTGCTGGTCACGCTTCGCGATGTGGCAGGCACTCAAGTCGCGCGTATTACCCAACGCGGTATTGATATCGCCACCGGCCAGGCAACCCACCCTGCCATTAAACGCCCACGTCCAGGGGAATAATATGGCTGACAAGGCGCACACCAAAAACCGCATCAGCAAAATAGACAAGTTGCCGGACGATATTAAAACCCAACTCAATATTCTGTTGCGTGACGGCAAAATGCCACAGACCGAAATCCGCGAACAGATTAATGCGTTGATTGATGAGTTTGACCTGCCCGACGAACAGAAAATCAGCCGCAATGCCCTAAGCCGATATTCGCAAAGTTTTCATAAAGGCATGGCGCGTTATCAGCAGGCCCAGCAACTCACCCAACAATGGGTAAAACAATTTGGTGAAACCCCGCAAACCGATATTGCCCGGAGCTTAATTGAAATCGGCAAAAGCCAAATCTTCGATATTCAAATGAAAGCGCTGGAAGAGAATGAACCGCTCGACCCGAAAACCCTGTCAGCGCTTTCACTTGCCATTAAACGTTTGCAGGAAGCGCAAAGCGGCAGCGTGAAGCTCGAAAAAGAAATCCGTAAACAGGCCATGGAAGAAGCGGCAAGCACAGCCGAACAGGCAGCCAAAACATTAGGGCTGACCAAAGAAGGGGCCACCACTATTCGCAATCAAATATTGGGGCTGTCTTCATGAATACCCATCAAGAGCGCTCCCCCATTGCGCGCGCAGTTAATCATCTTCATTACCAATATGATGAAAAAGAGGTGCTGCTGCCTTATCAGAAATATTGGATTGAGGATGAATCCCCGCTCAAGATTGCCGAGAAGTCACGAAGAACCGGTATCACCTGGGCCGAAGCTTGTGACGCCGCATTAACCACATCAAAAAGCAAAGCCCATGGTGGCTGTCATCATTTTTATGTCGGCTCAAATAAAGAGATGGCCCGCGAGTTTATTGATGCTGTCGCCATGTGGGCAAAAGCCTTTGATAAAGCAGCGGGCGAAATTTGCGAAGAAGTCATCGAAGAAGAAGACAAAGATATTCTGACCTTCGTGATTTACTTTGCGTCCGGTTTTAAAGTGCAGGCTCTGTCATCCAATCCTTCAAACCTTCGCGGCATGCAGGGAAACGTCACCATTGATGAAGCGGCCTTTCATGAACGTTTAGCAGAAGTATTAAAAGCCGCCCTCGCCTTAACCATGTGGGGCTGTAAAGTCCGGCTTATTTCCACCCACAACGGGACTGAAAACCCGTTTAATGAACTCATTCAACAAAGCCGCGCAGGGAAAAAAGAATACAGCGTTCACACCATTACCCTGAGTGATGCCTGTCATGATGGATTATACCAACGTATTTGCCAGGTCAGCGGTCAGCGCTGGAGCCAGGAAGCCGAAGATAATTGGATAGCCGGATTAATTAAAGCAACGGCCACCGAAGAAGATGCACTGGAAGAATATTTCTGTGTGCCGAAATCCGGCTCAGGTGTTTATATTCCCCGAAGCTATCGCGAGCGCGCAGCCATATTAGAAAACAACGTGGTTCACTTCAGTGGCTCGGCTGCGTTTAACGCCCTGCCCGAACCTTTACGCGTCTTGGAGATGGCCGAGTGGTTAAACATTCACGTTAAACCCCTGCTCGATGATTTGCCTCAGCACCTTCGCCATACCCTCGGGGAAGATTTTGCCCGCTCTGGGGATTTAACCGTTTTTGCACCCTGTACCGTGCTGGCCAATACCCAGCGCCAAATCCCCTTTTTGGTTGAGCTGTTTAATGTGCCGTTTAAACAGCAAGAGCAAGTGCTGTATTTCATTGCTGACCGATTACCACGCCGTGATGGCATCAAACTCGATGCCAGAGGCAATGGCCAATATTTGGCCGAGCAAGCCGAAGAGAAATACGGGGCAGAAGTCGAACAGGTGATGTTATCGACCGCTTATTACCGCGAAAACATGCCGCGCTTTAAAGCTGCATTTGAAGATGACGAAATACAACTTCCCAAGAATGAAGATGTGATTAATGACTTTTCATCCATTCAAATCATTCGTGGGGTACCCAGCATTGATGACACCCGCACCAAATCCAGCGACGGCCATCAACGTCACGGGGATTCAGCCATTGCCATCTTTCTTGCCTATTTAGCATCTAAAGAAGAATGCCGTCGTTATGAGTTGCACCGCATCGTGCAAAAGGAAAACCAGCGACACCTGCATGAAGACACCCGCCGACAGTTCAAACACACCCGTGGCCTGAAAGGCATGCGCGGTGGCCTGCTTTAGGAGAGCACAATGATTATCAACCCAGCCACCAATAAGCCCTTTACGCGGGATGAAAAAGAGGCACTGCAGCAACACCATAGCCGTGCCCATGTCACCAGTGTGCGCCGCCCGATGGCCGCCCACTCTGTCGCCAGTTATCTCTCCCCGGCTAGGCTCGCCAACGTGCTGCGCAATGCCATCAACGGGCAGGCCGAAGACTATTTTATCCTGGCGGAAGAAATGGAAGAGCGCGATACCCATTACCGCTCGGTACTCTCTACCCGTAAGCTCGCTGCAGCCTCCATCAGCCCAACCGTAGAAGCCGCCAGCGACGATGCCCAAGACCAGGAACTGGCCGAAGCAGTGCGCCAACTCCTTCGCCATCCGCAATGGGAAGATTGCGTGTTTGACCTGTTGGATGGCATTGGTAAAGGAATTGGCCTGGTTGAATTACTGTGGGACACCAGCGACACGCCCTGGCAACCGTTCGAATACAAATGGGTAGACCCGCGCTTTATCCGACTGGATGAGGAAACACAAAGTGAGCTGAGATTACTCACCGACGACAGCCCCAGCGATGGTGAACCCCTCGCCCCCAATAAGTACCTGGTACATCTGCCGCGCATGAAATCCGGTCACTGGTTGCGGGCGGGTCTCGCCCGCGTAGTTGCTGTCATGTATATGCTGAAATCCTTCACGGTTCGGGATTGGTGGGCGTTTGCCGAGGTGTTTGGCATGCCCATCCGCGTGGGGAAATACCACAGCAATGCCTCAGAAGATGATATCCGTACTTTAATCGATGCCATCGCCACCATTGCCAGTGATGCAGGTGCGGCTATCCCTGAATCCATGCAAATAGAGATGGTGGAGACCGCTAAAGGCAACGGCGGCGATACCCTGTTTGAGAACATGGCCGAATGGGCCGACCGCCAGATTTCAAAAACTGTCCTTGGCCAGACCATGACCACGGATGACGGCTCAAGCCAGAGCCAGGCCAAAGTCCATAATGAAGTGCGCCAGGACATTATCAACTGGGACGCCCGCCAGCTCGCCAATACGCTGAACGCCTGTTTGGTGAAGCCTTTCATCGACATGAACTGGGGGCCACAAAAGCACTATCCCCGCATCATCCTCAAGCTTGAAGAAAGTGAAGATATCAAAGCCTGGGTGGAAGCCATCACCCCGCTAATAGACAGAGGCATGAAAGTGCAGGCATCAGAGGTACGCGACAAGGTTGGTCTGTCTGATCCAGAAAGCGACGGCGAGCTGCTGCATGCCATCAACAATGAGCCTATCTTTGAACCTGCGCTAAACCGACAACAGTTAGCCCTTAACCGTGCCCTACCCGCCATTGATACAGAGGCGGAAATTGACGAGCTGGTAAACAGTGGGCTGAAAGACTGGGAAGCCGTCAGCGCCCCCTTACTGAACCCAATCCTGGAAGCCGCAAAGCAGGCCGACAGTTTCCAAGGTTTCAATCTGGCCCTGAGCGATATCGCCAAGGAACTTGAGGCTACTGACTTTGCAGAGCAACTCGCCAGGCTTTGCTGGCAAGCTCGTGCCCTTGGAGATGTAACCGATGGATAAGGCTATCGTCCCAGAAGAGGCGCTGGCCTATCTGAAAGCCAAAGGGTTGAAGGTGGGGTTCCATCATGCAGATGTGTGGAAAGAAGAACACAATATCGCCTTCACCGTCGCCAAGATGATGCAGCTCGATATGCTGCAGGATGTGAAAGAAGCCCTCAACCAAGCGCTCGAAGAGGGCCAAACCTTCGGCCAGTTTGCTGCAAACCTGAAACCCTACCTGATAAAGAAAGGATGGTGGGGTGAACAGCTTGCTCGTGACCCGCTCGATAGCGATGTCAAAGTGGTGAAGCTCGGCAGCAATGCCCGATTAAAAACCATTTATCGAACTAACATGCGCACCGCCCGCGCGGCGGGCCAATGGAAACGCATCGAGCGCACCCAAACCAGCCACCCCTTTCTGCTCTATGAACTGGGCCCGAGCCGAGAACACCGAAGAGAGCATCAAGCCTGGGCAGGTATTATCCTCCCTACCGATCATCCCTGGTGGCAAACCCACATGCCACCCAATGGCTGGGGCTGCAAATGCAGAGTTCGCCAGTTGAGCCAACGTGAAGCCGACAGACTGATTGCTTCAGGCCAGTACAGAATAGAAGCACCACCGCTTGAGGAAAGGGATTGGGTTAACAAACGAACCGGGGAAGTTGAGCGGGTACCGAGGGGCATAGATCCGGGGTGGAGCTATCACCCAGGAAAACGAAAAGAAGAGATAAGAAGGCGATTTCAGAAAACGCAACAGGAGGCGCTGTGAACATCTCTTTGCCAAATTTAACATGATTGATTGCTCATCTGCTTCCATCTACTGTACGCCCGATTTAAACAGCTTTTAAACAAGCCTTTCAATAGATGTCATGTGGTTTAATCAGCACCAAGATTTCAGTAATTGTCTTACTAATCCAGATACAGAAAATTTGGAAAGACACTTGTTTATAAAAATGGGCGATTCCTAATATACAATAAAATCAAAATGCAATATAATATTGAAATTATTCACTATAACGAAAGAAAAATGAAAGAAAAGAATAGTACCAGTCAACAACTGGCAGTTGAAAGATACAAGTTCATCCTTGATAAAATTAAGTATCTAGATGGAATTCATAACTCAAGTTTTTCATATTTACAAAAATCAACGATTCTAATGACAACATCCATAACAGGAGTATTGTTAGCTTTAATCGAAGGGAAGATCGAATTAAAAACAGCCAACTTGGCGATCGCCTCCGCTGGATTAATATCTTCAATAATCATATTATTTCTAATCCTAACAAGTCTTGCTGTAATTTTTTCATGGTTGGATTACAGAGAAGAAGAAGTAGAATTATTAGAGAAAGTGGAGTGTGATATAGGCAGAAAAAAGCCAATCATCGGATTTAAGAAAGTAATGCGATGGAGCGAGACTCACCTAATAATACTTCTATCTGTTATGCTAGTGATAAGCTTAATAGTGTTCTTAAATCCAGAACTCGTCACATCAATGACGATATAAATATAAAAATTTAGAAGGAGGGCTCTGAGCCCTCCAAATAAAATTATGATGAAACCTTTATAACTAGCTTATCATCCTCATAACTCTTATCAACCTTTATATATTCACAGCTCACCACGTAATCCTCGCCGCAACATTCGCTAAGCTTACGTAAAGTTTTAGATAAATAAGAGCTGTCGTTAGATATAAAATTCATAATACTAGTGTCAATATCATCCGAAACCAGATCTACGCTAGTCAAATAACTATCGCCATACCTTAGACCAATAACAGAATGAATACGTTCTTCGTCTACTTGCAATCCAATAATATCATGAAGCTCATTAACTCTAGGCCATGACAATTTATTACGCCCTTTTCCTGGACAGTTAAGTATCACATTGAAAGTTCCACGCTCTGATATAAGCTCTTTAGCTTCATTGAATGAGATAATCTTCCGGCCCATGATGTATTGAGGTTGGTCATCATCGGTATTACCACTTCTTGCAAGGATAGATTGAATGGAAATCTGCTCACCAATATTTCGGCATACATCAAAACACTTCTTACTTATATCTTTAAACCATTCATCAGTTAAATATTTAGCTCTAGGCAATCTATCTCTGGCAGCATTAGTAGTGCAAGACTCAACCACACCACAGACATTATTGAAGTTTAAACCATTTATAAAAATACCTTTTTCATAAACAAAAAGATTATTATTACTTTCATCCACATATGGAGAGATAAACGCTCTACCACGAACTTTTCCATTTTCAGTAATACATGAAAGTGTTTCTAAAAATCTATCACCTACTATTGAATTTGAAAAAAGTGCACCTTTATAAAATTCAACAAACTCTTTATTAGAGCATGTTTTCCAATTCGGCAAACTAATACTATAAGGTTCTTTGTTATCTTCCTTCAAGATAACTTTCACTGGTAACGTACCACACATCTGCTTGAGGAGTGTTGGTAAATCTTTAGGTGAATGTGTTCTATGGTAGTTGACAGTACCATTATTATTTGGTCTTCTGGGTTGATTTAAAATAGTATCCTCAAACTCATTAGAGTTGACTTCCAGCCGAACCATTGAGTTCCATCTGCTTGACGTTTCACTAGGCTCTGCTGGTCGCATTATAGGCCTAGAATTCATGCCATCATGAAATACTAATGCTCTAAAATCTCCTTTGCCATCCTGATAACGTCTAGAGCTAACTACTATATTACTTGACCACATAAATACAGAAAAAAAGCCAATTCCGTAGCGTCCTCTAAATTTGTGAGTAAACTCTTGAAGCCCAGGAAACTCTGTTCGAGCGGCAGAAGACTTCCAAAACGAACAGCCAAAGTCTAGTAATGATCCAGTTAGAACTTTTTCTGACATCCCAATCCCATTATCAATAACCTCGATAATCGTCTTATCTTGATTACGGTTAATTTTAATTAAGATCTCTCCATGCTCTTGTAAGTTAAATTCATCTTCCATAGCTGCTCGAGCCTCAATAGCATCTGCAGCATTTTGAATTAACTCACGAAGTGGTGTTAGAGGATAGTTATATAAGTCTTTACCACCCAGTGTTTTTGCAAGAGATGGAACATCGGATACCTGCATATTTAGGGGTAAAGGTGTCCAACCATTAACTTGAATATGTTTAGCTAATGATTCTGGGCTTTGGGCCCCAACAACCCCACTAACTTTAAAATGAGGAATCCCACGTTCTTCCATAAAATCAGAACAACTAATTAGCTCTTTATCAATCATCTGAATTATATCGAAGCATAGGCTCCATGCTGGAGCCTGATCCACATTAAATGGAGACTTAGAACTATAGATTAGTTTGGGGTTTTCTGGACTGATTGTAGGCTTTGCCAGTTTATTTTGGAAGCTCCAATGGACAAGTGACTCAGAGTTTATATGTCTAATTGATGAAGTAAACGAAGGGGCTCTTCTATCATCAATATGCATTGCATCTATGCATCGTAATATTAATCCAAGCTTCAGTTCATTTACCGTCCATTCCGTAGGAAAATCAGTAAATGCTCCTTTAGTCTCGCTTAGTCGTGTTTTTAGTTCATTGATACCCCAATTGTGACTATGTGCTATCAAACCAATGGAGTGCGCAAAATGCTCTCTGTACTGAGTATCTTCAATAAGGTGAAGGATCTCACCGTTAGAAGGGTTACGCCACCCCTGAGTTGCTAGGTCTTGTGCTTTCTCCGCATGTTTCATTCTCAGAGCAGAACTTCTTGCATATTTTTCTGAAGCTTTCGAAAAATCAACGCTATCCTTATCCAGACTAGTGTTTACCTTGAAATAATCCAAAGCATCTCGATATTCCGGAGTTTGTTTAAGTTCATCTACTCCATCTCGATATGCGTATATTGTCATTGCCGAGTCATGTAACAATATTGCTCCACCCAAAACA
Source organism: Grimontia sp. SpTr1 (assembly GCF_947387585.1). Lineage (NCBI taxonomy): Bacteria > Pseudomonadati > Pseudomonadota > Gammaproteobacteria > Vibrionales > Vibrionaceae > Grimontia > Grimontia sp. SpTr1. The sequence continues at coordinate 130,819 of NZ_CANDOD010000005.1, read as the reverse complement.
TAAGCTTCTGCAGGATTGAGTGGATAGTCCTCGTCAACTAAAATATCCAGCATCTCCCATAATGCATCCATATGCGAAAGGTTATGAACAGTTAATCCCGGTACTTCTTCAGGCAGCGTTGATACCAACTCCCCTACTCGTTCTCTAAACGTATCTAAACTGTCGTATAGATTTGCTCTATGAGCGTCATACTGATCACCTTTTTCTCCAAAAGATGCTCTAAAAATTTTCGAATCTGAGTACATTTCTTTTGACATTTCTTATAGATACCACATTGGTTCTCGGTACGGTTGGAGTGCAAGTAGAATAACCAGTTTCGCTACTCCCGCAAGCGTCATTGTCGAGCTTACTTGTCAATACCTTATCATAAAGTAAAGACTTCTATACTCGATTATATTTTTAAACCGTTAACCTTCCTCCAATACCTAACTTCAGTACTGTCTATCCTCAATAACTTCCAAGAAACAACCACCCTCGTAAATCTCACCTAAACATCTACAAACATATTCTGGCTTCTACTGTTGACCAAAACATCAGGCCAGTGAAATGCCAGAAACTCCCAAAACACGCCACTTGGCGCTCTGTTTTCAACTGCTACCACAGCAGGTAGATGCCCGTGAACGCTGGCTAGAGCTCATCCCCTCTGGCACCTTCTCCGGCATCGATGGCCGCAGTTGGTCAAATTCATCGCCTGATGACGTGGTACTGAACTCTGCCGCTTCTGCACCCTGGGACATTGAACACGCTACCCACATCAAAGGCCCATTAGGGGAGGAAGCACCCGCTTATGGCTGGGTGGAAGAATACGACGTTCGCGATGGTGCCATTTGGGGCCGCGTCGCCTTTAACCGTGAAGGCGTGGATATCATTACCGAACGCAAATACCGCTATTACTCCCCCGCTTTTCTGCACGATGCCCAAGGCAATGTCACCGCGATTGAATCCGTCGGCTTTACCAACAAACCCAACCTGACCGAACTCCCTGCACTGAACCGACAACAACAGGAGCAAGAAACCATGACACTCCCTGTCACTCTGGCAACGGCGCTGGCGCTGGATACGGCTACCGCGACTGAAGCGGATGCCCTCTCAGCGATTGAGACGCTGAAATCTGACAAGCAGCTAGCGCTCAACCGCGCCGACAACCCTGATCTTAAAAAATATGTCCCGATGGAAACCCATCAGTTGGCGCTGAACCGGGCGGAAGCTGCCGAGGGCCAGCTAAAAGCACAGCAGGACGCAGAAACCGAAGCTGTGGTTGATGAGGCTATCGCGGAAGGCAAGATTGCGCCCGCAAATAAGGCGGCGTTCCTTTCTATGTGTCGCACTGACCGCGAAGGCTTTGACCGCTTCCTGGCATCTGCGCCCAAAGTGGTGAGCGACGAAAGCCGACATACCCAGCCACCGAAAAACAAAACCAACCTGGGTGAGCACGAGCTCGCCATCTGCCGAAAGCTCCACATCACCCAGGAGCAATATCTAGCCGCCAAAACCCACACACAGGAGTAACCACTGATGTCACAGTCTCAAGCGCAAATTCTGGAAGCCCTGTTCACAGGCATGAGCGCGGCCTACACCCAGGGGCTCACCACGGCCAGCCCGCAATGGCAGGAAATTGCTACTGAAGTGCCAAGCTCAACCTCAGCCAATAACTACGGCTGGCTGGCTGACATTCCGGGGATCAAAGAATGGGTGGGCGAACGCCAGCTGGCTGACATTGGCAAACATGGCTATGCCATCGAAAACAAAACCTGGGAGACCTCTATCAAGGTCAAACGCGAAGACGTGGATGATGACCAGATTGGTATGTATTCCGTGCTCGCCAAAAACTTTGGTTTTCAGGTTGCCCTGTTCCCGGATGAACTCGCCTACGGCCTCCTCAAAGCAGGTTTTGAGACCACCTGCTTTGATGGCCAGTATTTCTTTGATGCTGACCACCCAATGGGCGATGGCACCTATTCCAATATCATCGGTGTGCCTTCTGCAACAGGCGAACCTTGGTTTTTGATTGATGACACGCAGGTACTGAAGCCCATCATCTACCAAAACCGCCGCCCGTTTGTGTTCAAGAACATGAACCCGAACGAAGAGTTCACCTGGTTCAATAACGCCATGGCCGCAGGTACCGATGGCCGCTCCAATGTCGGTTTCGGCTTCTGGCAAACCGCCGTGGGCTCAAAGACCGCACTGACGGAATTCAACTACGAAAAAGCCATTGAAGCCTTGTCCGGTATTCGCAAGAACAACGGCACGCCTCTGGGTATTCGTCCGACCAAGCTCATCGTCGGCCCGCGTAACCGCGCTGCTGCTAAGAAGCTTATCAACGTCGCCCTGCTAAGCGATGGCGGCAGTAACCCTTATTACCAGGATGTCGAGGTCGTGGTCAGCCCATACCTTGGTTAACCCTGTTTAAACCACGTTTAACCCCATTCAGCATTGGCCGTCAGGCGGCCTTTGCGACTAAGAGGATGAAACAGTGAACGATGCCACTAAATCTGCCACGTCAACCAAAGCGTCACGTTCTGGGAGCACTGAAAAAACCACTGGCACCCAAGGAGCCAGCGCTGTTGACGCTGCCACTGAGACACCGCAACCGGATAGCGAGCAAAGCCCTTTGAACCCACAGGAAGCCATGATGGCCAAGCTGGGAGAGACAGCCTTTATTGCTCTGTTTGTCCGATCCAAACCCGTCGATGGTTTCTGGCGCTGCGCCCGCTTCTGGCCACACGACGGCGCACATGTGTTTGTGGTCGAAGACCCTGCCGCCGCACATCAAAATTATGACGCTGATGTGTTTATCGATGCGGCTGCGCTTGAACGCCTGGAGCAGGAGCAAATGCTCTTTGTTGAACGCCAGCATACGCAATAGAAGGAAGCCTGAGCCATGAGCGCCACCGTCTATGCCAGCCAGCAGGATTTGCTCGACCGCGATGCCTCGTTTGTTTGGACGGTGGCCGCTCAACAAGGTAACCCTGATGCCCTTGATGAGGCCGCCATCAACGCAGCACTCGGTGATGCCACGGAAGAGATAAATACCTTTTTATCCCGCTATCCATTGCCGCTAAGCCGCGTGCCAAGAACGCTCAACCGGGTAGCCATTTCCATCGCGTTTTACTGGCTCGCAGACCGTGACAGCAACGTGACCGACCTGGTGCAAAAACGCTATGACGATGCCATTGCCACCCTGAAAGATATTCAGGCAGGCCGGAGGGATTTAGGCGTCCCCCAGGCAGAGAAGCCCCAAGAAACAAACACTGGCAAAGCTGAGGTGATTGATGCCTCCCGGCCACCGATGCGCAAACAACTGGGCGGGGTGCTTTGATGGCTATCGCCGTGAATATCTCGGGGCAAGCTGAGCTTGCCCGCATACAGGCCCACCTTGCCAGCCTCAGTGATACCGGCAATCGTAAAAAGCTGCTGAACCTTATCGGCGCGGAAGCCGAAACCCAGACCCACCGACGCATCAGGGACGAGAAAACCGCGCCTGATGGCACACCCTGGGAAAGCTGGTCTGATGCCTACGCCAAAACGCGCCATGGTAATCACTCCCTGCTCATGGGGGAAGGCGAGCTGGATGATTCCATTCAATACCTGGTCAAGGGCAACAAGGTCTATGTGGGGTCGCCGCTCATCTATGCCGCGGTACACCAGGAAGGGTTTGATGGCGCGGTGCAAATCAGCGCCCATCACCGACGTATTACCCAAGCGTTCGGCAAAGTGCTCCGCCATCCTGTATGGCAGAGCGTCGCCGCCCACGTCCGGCACATGAAAATGCCGCAGCGTGAATACCTCGGGCTGTCGCAGGACAACCAGCAAGACCTCTATGCACTGATTGGTGACTTTTATGGGGAGCTCTTGCCATGACAAGCCGCCCGCAACTCGACATCACAGGCACGACGCTTGCCATCACCGCCGCCGCGGTGAAGGCACTTCATCACTTTAAAGGGGAAGCACCCAACCAGGTCGGCAGCATCAACCGCCACAAAGGCCGCTTTGCCTCGCCTGACGCAGTGAAAAAGGAGGTCACCCATTACGGCGTTATCCGTGTGGCGGCGCTCAATGTCAGCAACGTGCGCCGCGAAGCGGGCAGCGTGGTCGGTCTGGTGTCTCTGGTGGCCTTTGTGATGACCACTGACCATTTTGGCCACCACCGCGACGAACGCGCCGAGGTCATCAGCAGTCAGCTCGCCCTCTTCATTGCCAGCCAGGATTGGACGCCCGCCTTTGGCCGGACAGCCTATAAACCTGCAGACCGAGTCACCGCCCAGAACCTCTGCACCGAAGCACTGGATGATATTGGCGTGGCGATCTGGTCTGTCAGCTGGCAGCAGGAATGCCGCCTCAATGTGCCCGTTGACCTGTCTTCCCTGGATGACTTTCTCACGGTTCAACTCGACACCCCGAACGAAGGCAGCCCAACCCTCAGCGCAACGATTAACGTTCAACACTCCAACGACAAGGACACCCAATGAACAGCGTGACTCTCTACCCCACAGATAAAACGGTGAAAGTACGTAAACCGGACGGCGCACACCTCAGCGAAGACGGTGAGCCTGTTGTGATGAACGCCTATTGGCACCGCCGTGTGAGAGAAGGCTCAGTGACCACAAACGCGCCCGAGGTGACCAATGACACCACCAAAGACAGCGTGAAAACGAAAGGATCGAAATGATGTCCATCCCGAATGATATTCGTGTGCCTCTGTTTTACATGGCGTTTGATAACGCGAACGCCAATCAGGGTGCCGCTATTCAGCAACATAAGATTCTGGTGATGGGTCACCAGACAGGCGGCTCGGCAAATCCGCTCGAACAATACCGCATCACCAGTGATGACCAGGCGCGCACTTTGTTCGGTGACGATGCCATGCTCACCGCCATGCTGAAAACCCTGCGCAAGGGCAATAGCTACACCGAAACCTGGGCCATGCCTGTCGCTGAACCCTCGGCAGGCTCTGCCGCTATGTCAGGTCAGGCCATCAGTGTGCAAGGCTCGGCCAGTCAAGCGGGCACCCTGTCACTGATGATTGCAGGCCAGCGGGTACAAGTCGGCGTGCAAACCAACGACACAGCAGGCGCGATTGCCAATGCCATTGTGACCGCCATTAACAGCCAATCTTCACTGCCTGTCAGGGCGCAAATTCCTGAGACCGAAAACACCCGCGTGAAGCTTACCGCCAAATGGAAAGGCATCACAGGTAACGATATCGATGTGCGCTTCAACTATTACGATACCGAGCAGCTGCCCCCAGGCATTTCCCTTACCCTGACGCCGCTGACTGGTGGCGCGGGGTATGTCGATGCCAGTGAGGTCATTGGCGCGCTCGGTGATGAGTGGTTTAACCATATTGTCTGCCCGTTCAACGATCAGGCTTTCCTTGATGGCCTTCGCACCGAGCTCAATGACCGCTGGGGCCCACTGCGAATGATGGAAGCGGTTTGCTACACCGCCTTTCGTGGCAACCATGCCGAAACGGGTACCTGGGGCAACACGCGTAACGATCATTTAATCACCTGCATGAGCACCAATCACGCGCCCAATCCGCCCTGGGAGTTTGCGGCGGCTTATGCGGCACAGGCGGCTTATCACCTGGCGATTGATCCGGCCAGACCCCTGCAGACGCTGCCTTTGGTGGGCCTGCTGCCCCCTGCCAAGCGTGACCGCTGGGACTTGGTAGAGCGCAACCTGCTGCTGCATGACGGACTGGCAACCTATCAGGTGGATGCGGGTAACCGCTGTCTGATTGAACGGGAGATCAGCACCTACCAGGTGAATGCATTTGGCAGCCCGGATCCGAGTTACCTCGACATCACCACCCCCATGACCCTGGGCTATTTCCGCTTTGTACATAAAGCTCACTTCACCCAGAAGTTTCCCCGTCACAAGCTCGCCGGGGATGACGTGCTCGACAGTCTGGAGCCGGGTCAACCTGTGGTGACGCCTAAAATCTTGCGCGCGGAAATGCTCGATGTGTTCCTGCAGTTGCAGGAGAAAGGACTGGTTGAGAACTTCGAGCGCTACAACGCAGAGCTTGAGGTCACCCGCGACCGCTCGGATGCCAACCGTATCAACGTACTCTGTACCCCGGATTTAATTAATGGCCTGCGCATCATGGCCATGAACGTTCAGTTCTACCTGTAAGGAGAAACGCCCATGGCTATTTTGGGTTATGCAAAAATCCGCGCTAATGGCGTGGAGCTCAAGACCAAAGGCGGCGCACGCCTCAACCCCGGCGGATTCAGCCGCACCTCGCACGGAGGTGGGGGCCGCGTCTGGGGCAACAGTAAACGCTTTGTTGCACCCTCGCTCGATTTCAAGCTTGCGGTGGACAGTGATACCGATGTGCAGGCACTCAACGAGCTGGAAAACGCCACCATCGTGTTTGACGCCGACAATGGCCTCACTTACATGATGACGGGCAGCGCACTCGAAAACCCCGCAGAGCTGGATGAAGACAACGGCGAGACAGGCGGCAAATTCATTGGCAGCAAGTGCAAACGCATTTAACCGGAGGCACGCATGGCGAAAATTGAATTTACTCTCTCGCATGGTCTGCCCTTTGGCCAGGGCGATGATGCCGAGCTGCAGTATGACGTGGTGCTTCGTGAGCTCACCACACGCGATGTGATTGAAGCGCGCACCAAGGCCGAACAGGTGGTCTTTGTGCCCGATCCTCAGACCGGGGCCGAACGCGGGATCACCGTGGTCTCTGAAGTCAGGATGGGCATTGAACTCCTTTGTCGCCAAATCGAATCCATCGGGGAGATTAAAGGGCCACTTCCCGAGCGCCAGCTCTACCAGCTTCATGTCGATGACTTTTCCCTGCTTAACGAGCAGGCCGAGCGACTTGATGCGGCTGTGGGGGTGGCCGAAAAACGGGGGCGACTGGAGCAGTCAGGCAGCAGGACTTGAGCACGTCGTGTTGGCCCTGGCTGGCCGCTACTTCTCCCCTGTTGATCACTTTCTCGATAAACCCGTCACCTGGTTGTTTGACCATTTATGCGCACTGAAGGCAAAACAGCATGAGCCAACTTAACAGCGAAATCATCATCAACCTCTCGGGTAATCTCACCTCAAAGGCGCGGGCCTATTCCAGTGAAATGAAGAAGTTTGCTGAAAGTAATTCACGCATGGCCAAAGGCTTTCGCCATGCTGTCCGGGGCGTGAACAAAGGGCTGGATGCAATGGAAAACCGCTACACCGCCCTGGTGGCCACCGTCGCTGGCGGTGCCGTGGCCAACAGGCTGGTGACCCTCGACCGCCGCTTGTCCCGTCTGTCTGTCGCCGCTGACCTCACCAAAGAGCAAACCCGCGCTCTTTACGAAGAGATTGAAAATATCTCCCGCTCTGAAGGTATTCGCATCGACCCCACCCAAACGCTCGAAGGGCTGGAAGTGGTGATGGAAAAGCTCGGTGATATTGAGTTTGCGCGCAGGAACATGGAAAACATCGCCCTCTTCTCTCAGGCCACAGGCGCAACAGGTGGCCATATTGGTGCCGTTTTGACCCAACTGAAAAAGCTGTCAGTGGAGACCCAACAGGAAGTGCTGACCGCCATGGACAGCTTGAATGTCCAGGGGAAAAGCGGCGCATTCACCATGGCATCTTTTGCCGCCCAGGGTGAACGGCTACTTTCCACCTATGCGGCCACTGGCCGCCAGGGTGTGGAAGCCGTGCTGGAGCTGGGTGCCGCCATGCAGGTCATCCGAAGCGGTGCGGGCTCTGACGAACAGGCTGTGACTGCCTATGAAGCACTGATCCGCGAAATGACCACCCCGGACAAGGTGAAGAAGCTGAAAGAGCTGGCCGGGATCCATGTCTTTGACCCGGAAAAACTCAAAGACGGCGTGGAAGTGATGCGCCCCTTACCCGACCTGATGAGAGAGATCATCACAGAAGCAGGCAGCAGCACCCGCTACACCATGACCCAGGCACTCGATACCATCAAGTTTGGGGAAGAGGCAATCCGCGCTCTAAAACCCTTAATGGGGGAGTTTTCCGCCAAGGGCAGTATCACATCATTTGACGCATTTTTGTCTGTCACTGCCGACGGCTCAACCACCCTCAAGGATGCGGCCAAGGTCGCCAAGGATTACCAGGCGAGCGTCGATAACCTGATGACCGCCCTTCATCGCCTAACACAAAGAGAGCTGGCCGAACCCTTTCAGGATCTGGCCGATGCCGTCAACAGCCTGGACGCTGCCACCCTCGACCGCTGGCTGCAGCTTGGCAAGAATATCGGCCTCACCGTGGCGGGGTTGGTTGCCGCCCGCAAGGCGCTGGGCGTTGCCAAGGACTTAAAGGCTGTATTTGGTAAAAAAGGAGGCGTGGGCGATGCAGCCAATACCCTTGCCGGAGGTGTGACGCCTGTTTATGTGGTGAACATGCCAGCCACCAATGCCTTGCCACAGAGGCAGCCAGGCACACAGGGCAAATACAGCGGTGCTACTGGCCGACACCGCTGGCTGAATATCGCCGCTCAGGGTACAGGCGTCGGGTATGGCCTGATAAACCTGGCACCCGAGTTCTCTCCCATCGATATCCGCCGAGCGTCAGAGGTCGATACCACTGGCTTACCCGATTCTTTTGTCCCCCCTCCAGGCTTACTGGACGTATACGACGATATTGTTGGCTGGTTCACCAGTCAAAAGGCCACCCAACCCACTAATGAAGCGGGTGAAATTCGCGGAAAAATCGCCATTGAAATGCACGAGAACCGTACCCGGATAAAAAGCGCGGAGGTGCGTTACAACGGTATTCCTCTGACGGTAGATCACGGTCTGTCTATGGCGGACTAAGGGGACAAGATGCAAGAACCTTGGCAAGACAGGCGTGAAGCTTCCTTTCGTGGGGTGCCCTTTCTGTTATTAACGGTGCGCGGCAAAACAGGCCGACGTGCCGTGACCCACGAATACCCGAAAAGCGACCAGGGCTGGCCCGAAGATAATGGCGGCGCTCTGAATGCAGAAACCATCAAAGCCGTTCTGGTGGGGCCAAACGCACAAGCCCAGTGCCAGCAGTTGCTCGATGCGCTGAACGTCGCAGGCCCAGGTGAACTGGTGCATCCCTATTGGGGGATCCGTCAGGTACAGGTCGGCGATGTCAGCTATGACTTCGACAACAATGAGCGCGATATCTGCCGCCTGTCGTTTCAGGTCTACGCCGCCAGCGATACCTTGTTTCCTGCTGATCGCATCGATACGCAACAGGCCGTGTCCTCACAGGCGGCGCTTGCAAACGAGGCACAATGTGACGCCTTTGCCCGTGAGGTTGAGACGCTGACACCCGAGCAAAACGCCAGTCTCGCCAAACAGATGGATGGCATGCTCGACAGCCTGGACAGCACAGTGAACAACCTGCCGGGGCTGCCCGAACAGACAGGCGACTGGGTCAATCGACTGGGCCGTATGAAATCCTCTATCACACGGGGTTTGACTTACCCCGGCCAACAAGCCAGGGACATCACCCAACTGGTGTTTCGGGTGAAAGATTTGGCGACCGAATTGCCGCTTTCCCTCGCGATATACGATCAGCTTGAACAAACCTGGCAAGGTGAACGGGTGGCCATGAACCCCACCATTGATGCCCCGAGCGCTGACACCAAACACTTAGCCAGCGATCTGATGCTAACCGCTGTCGTCACTGGCAAAGCCAATGCCATTGCTGCTGGCGAGTTATCTGACAGTAAGGAAGCCGAGCTGGCCGCGCAGACGCTCGCCACCTCCCTCACCCGGCAGGCCGAGCGCGCCGTCGAAGCCGGTAACCGTGAAGGCTGGAGAACATTGCGCACGTTGCGTCTGTCTGTTGTCGATGACATCAAAGCCCGCGCGCGGCAGCTGCCGCGCATGCGTACGGTGAATATTGACCGCCCGCGTCCCGCTGCCCTGCTCGCTTATCAGCTCACAGGCGACGCCCGCCAGCGGGATGACATCGTCAAACGTAACCGTCTCGCCCGCCCCGCCTTCATCTCGGGTAATGTGGATGTATTGGAGCAAAACAATGGATAAGGTCTCACTCAAAATCGGGGGCCGACTTTGGCAGGGCTGGAAAGCCATCAGTATCAGCCGATCCCTGTCAGCTGTAACGGGTGAGCATCAATTCAGTATTACCCGCAGTTGGAAAGAGGCCGAAGTGTTACCCCTCAAGGAAGGCATGGCCGTCGAGGTATTGATTGCCCAGGAAACCGTGGCCACCGGATACATTGCTGAACGCATCCCAAGCTATGACGCCCATTCACTCAGCTATCAAATCACGGCCAGGTGCAAAACCAAGGACTTGGTCGAGTCGTCCCTGGTTCACCGCTCTGGCGAATGGAAACACATCACACTGGCCAGCATCGCCGCAGAAATCTGCAAACCTTACCGCATCCAGGTAGAGGTAGAGACCGACGTCGGACGCCCCTTTGATACGGTTCGCGTGGAGCAAGGCGAATCACCCTTTGAGCTGCTGGAACGGTTAACCCGTCAACGTGGGGTGTTACTCACCAGCAATGCAGCTGGCAACTTGGTGATCACACGTGCCAACACCCTCCAGCTAGATACCGCCCTGATATTGGGCCAGAACATTCTCGCCGCCCGAGGCCGATTCAGCGAAGCCGAGCGCTTCAGCCGTTACATCATTAAGGGTGTGGGAAGTGGTGCCACCTTTGATGCAGAGCCAGCCGCCAAAATCGGCGGCCAGTTAATCTCTGTCGATGACAAAGGCGTCACCCGGTACCGCCCTAAAATTATTCTCTCTGAGGAAGTCTTCACCGCCGATGGCGCAAGCCGTCGCGGCCAGTGGCAAAAACAGCGGGCGCTGGCCGACGCCACCCAGACTGAAATCACCGTCAAAGGCTGGCGGATGCCTGACGGCGCATTGTGGCCCCTCAATCGACGCATCCGGGTCGATGACCCTATCCAGGGCATTGATGCGGTGATGCTGATTGCTTCATTGACGCATATCGAAGATGACCAGGGACGCATCACCGTGCTCGGTTTGGTTCCGCCCGAGGCCATGGATATCCCGATAGAAACGGAAAAAGACACCCAACAGGTGGGCGCATGGTAAGCCCGTTTAACCGCCTTTTAATGCCTGTTAAACGGCGACTGCAGCTGATGGTGGATCGGGCTATATTGCGGATTATCACAGACACGACCCAACGCCAGCAGCTTCAGATCCAAACACTCGCCGATGAAACCGACAGCAACATTGAACGCTGGCAGAACTATGGCCATACCAGCGTTCCCCCTGTGGGTTCCGAGGCCATTACCCTCGCCCTGAATGGCAACCGCTCAAACCTGGTGGTGATCTGCGCTGAAGATAAAACGGTGCGTCTGAAAGACCTCAAACCCGGTGACAGCGCCCTTTATCACCTCGAAGGCCATTTCTTCAAACTGACCAAGGGAAAGAAAGGCGAGCTTATCGCAGACACCCTTAATATTTCAGTGAAACAGGTAAATATCACGGCCATAGACGGGGTTGATATAACTGCCCCTGATGTGTCGATATCCGGCAACCTCACCATCGGCGGAAACTGCGAAGCAGCAGGCCGGGTGATTGGTCAGGAAGGCGGGACATTTAAAGGCATCGAGTCCGAGGCTCACCGCCACAAAGAAAACGGAAGAGACAACTTATCGGATGGCCCGCAATGATTGGTATTTACTGGCATCAAAATGGCGCAGATCACAGCATTGAGCAGGGAACATTGGCCGAAGATGATGGCCTGAACTCTCTGGTCTTCATGATGTTGATGACTGACGCACGAGCCAAAGAAAGTGATGTATTGCCCGCTGGGAACACCGACAGACGCGGCTGGCCTGGCGACAGTTTTGTTGAAACGCCCTGGGGCTCGCGTCTTTGGCTATTGAGACGGGAAAAACTCACTACAGCCACGTTACAACGCGCCGAAGACTACGCGCGTGAAGCCCTTATCCCACTGCTGAAAGGGTACGCGAAACGCTACCGTGTCACGGCATTACGCACGGGGGCCGACCGCCTGCGTCTGGACATTGCTATCACTAAGCCCGATGACACCGCCATGAGTTATGGCATCAGCCTTCGATGGGACAGCTATCAACTGAATGCGCAGGTATCTTATGCCTTATAACCCGCCCACGCTTGCCGAATCCATCAAACAGATTGAAGGTGATATTGCGCTGGAGTTAGGTCTCAATGCGCACTTACCTGCTATTTGCAGCGAGCGCGCAATTGCCTTTGCGGTCGGTGCCGCCAAGCGCGATTTACATGACCAGCTGGTTTGGCTTTCCAAACAGATTGTGCCAACCGCAGAAAGTGACGACAGCACCATCGAAGCCAGGGCCGCCTATGAAGGCGTGCCACGAAAACTGGCTCAAAACGCAAAAGGAAGCGCCACCTTAAGCGCAAGCGATAACGCCCAACTGCCTCTTGATAGCGTCCTCACCTCCGGTGACGGTACGCGATACCGTGTTACAGACAGTGCACTGCCTACAGGTGGCGAACTGGTGGCAGAGATACAGGCCGAGCAGGCAGGAACATCCGGGAACCTGGCAGCCAATGACACCCTGACACTGGTTAACCCCTCTCCCGGTATCGGCAGCCAGGCGACCGTCATCACCATGGATGGCGGTACTGACATCGAGCCGATTTCAGAGCTGTTGGCACGGCTTTGGTTTCGCAAACAATACCCTCCGATGGGTGGGGCTGTTCATGACTATGTGGCCTGGGCGACTGAAGTGCCCGGTGTTACCCGTGCTTGGGCCTACGATGCATGGCAAGGTGGCAGCACTGTCGGCCTCACGTTTGTGTGTGATAGTGATGCCGACATGCTGCCTTCAACCGCTAAAATGGACGCTGTCAGAGGGTATATCTATCGTCATAAAGACCCAGCCACAGGGCTGGAGGTAGGCCGCCCTGCAGGGATTGAAACCATTATTTTCAAGCTGCGTTTAAAGCCCGTTCAACTGACCATTAAGCTCACCCCGGATAACAGCGACACACGTGCCGCTGTCATCGCGCAACTGACGCGATTGGAGCGTTTACTGGCCCATCCCGGCAGCAGCTTGTTGCTCTCTCAGGTTCGCACCGCGATTGGCACCGCACCTGGACTTGTCGATTACACCACCCCACTGGACAGTGACATCACCAGCCAAAGCGATGAGCTTATCACTTTCGAGGTACCGCAATGGATAGAGTGACGCGCGCACAATCCACCGATGCCTGGTTAGATGTGTTGCAACAGCTGATGCCTCAAGGCATTGCCTGGCCTCGGGATATGGACGCCAACCAAACGCGATTGCTTCGGGCTCTGGCCACAAGCCTTGCGGATATCGATGCCCTAACGGATGCGCTGCAGCAGGAAACCACCCCTGAACAATCTCACCTTTTACTGAGTGAATATGAGCAATATCTCGGGCTGCCCGAGTGCGCTGAGAAAGAGCAAACTATTTCATCACGACGTGCAGCAGCAGAAAGTAAAGACCGCCTAAAGGGCGTCCAGTCTGCCTTTCACATTGAGGAAATCGCCGCGAGGTCAGGTTTTAACATTAAGGTTAGAGAACAATTTCCGCATCACTGCCTTCGTGACTGCAACACTCCCATTTATCCCGAGCGTTATCGCCATGTACTCGATATCGATGTGTTCACTTCCCCAAGTGCCCGATTTACGTGCCTAGATACCATTCTCACACCACTTAATAGCGGTGAGAGTTCACCTGAATGCCTGCTCAATCGCTATAGATTGGCAGGTAAGTACTACGACTTTTTCTACAGGGAGGCCAACTGATGCACCCGCTACAAAATGGTTCACAAGTCGCTGTAAAACCACCAGCTAAAAATCCTATTGGAGAAGGCGGCTACTTTACAGAAGGCGGTCAGGGTGCTGCTCCAAGCTATCCTGGTGCAGATTGGTTCAATGCTGTTATTTCCGAGTTTTTGAATGCTCTAACCGAATCCGGCGTCACGTTTGAACAAGGAAAGTTCGACCATTTAGTCCGGCTAATGAAAGCCAATGGAGAACAGTTCTCACCTTATCGTTCGAATCGTAAATACAAACTAGGTGATGTCGTCAGTGTGACAACTGAAGGGCAAACTCAGTTTTTTGAGTACTACTCCAACTTGGAATCAGTCGCAGGTAAAGACCCTTTAGATCCCGCCAACCGACAATCTGATTGGTCTGACCTTACGAAGCCGTTTTACTGGACTCCATTCAAAAAAGCGCGGCCAGGCACCCCACTTTGGCCCTGGTTAAGCATGACTTTTCCAGAAGGCACGTTGAATGTCGCAGGCAACTCGGTGCCTGCTGCCGTGTTCTGGCGATTGGCAACTGCGCTCCCGGAGTTTGTGAACTCTGAATCAGGGATGATTGATTTCCCAGAAACAGGTGGCGAGTTCTTTCGTGTACTCGACCAGGGTAGAGGCGTTGATGCCAATCGCGGTTTCAACCACTATCAGCCAGGAACAAAAGTCACAGGGGAAAATGGCACAGCAAATTCTAGGAACAACCACACCATTAGCAACATTACGAATGTCTATGGCGATCCTGTTTACGAGTCGACGTTTGATCACACCATACTGTACAACTCAAATACTCCTGAAATACATGCAGGTACCGGAACATATTGGTGGCGGACGGTGCGGCCTCGAAACCGAGCATTTCCTTTACTGATAGAGGTATAACCATGAAATACTGGACTGTTGACTCCGAAACCTTTGAAGTACTCAGTGCAATGGAAGGCGATAAATGGAATAAGCCTCGCTTCGCAATCAGTTTCGAGCCATTACCGAGCAAAGAAGGATACGCCGTGGTGGCTTTGGAAGACCTTAGCGACTGTATCTACGTGGAAGATCATCGAGGCAAAACGGCTTACTCCACCCTTGAAGCAGGTATCGTTAGACAAGTCACAGAGTTAGGGCCTCTTGATACTGAGTGGACGCTTGATGAACAGCCTACCCCATATCACGAATACAAAAACGGTACCTGGCAACCAAGCACTGACAGAGCAAAAAAAGCAAAACGTGAAGAGATCAATGCCTGGCGATTTGCAACGGAGAATGACGTCAGAGCAACCGTCATCGCCAATGATACCGTCTGGGATGCTGGGCCCGAAGCTCGCATGAGAATAGACTCCACCATTCTTGCAGGGGTAATGCCACCTTATTGGACTGACGCCAATAACCAAGACCACCATGGCATGACCATAGAGGAACTAAAGCAGGTCAAAGCAGCAATAAACCTGCAAGGATTCGTTATCCATGACAAACAAAGAAAGATGAAACAAGAAGTAGATAGCCTGGAGAGCTTTGAAGCGGTGCTGGCGTTTAACGTCGGGTAAATCACTGTTTAAGGAGCGTTTACAGACCTACGCACACTGTACAGAGAAGCCGCTTAAAATGGGATGTTAAAGACTTTCCAATATAAGCGGTTTCATTTTTCAGCTTTGGCGGCGGGCTACAGTTTTTCGTTCTATCTTCACCCGAATGCGAAAGAATATCGGTCAGTTTTAAAACAATTTTCATCTTTGGGTTTAATAAGACTGTAACAAACCTCATTCACAGCCAAACAGCCATTCACAAATCGACCACGAGGGGATTTTTATATCATTAAAATCATAACTTTATATTTTTTGCC
This sequence comes from Grimontia sp. SpTr1, assembly GCF_947387585.1. NCBI lineage: Bacteria > Pseudomonadati > Pseudomonadota > Gammaproteobacteria > Vibrionales > Vibrionaceae > Grimontia > Grimontia sp. SpTr1. The sequence goes on along the minus strand of NZ_CANDOD010000005.1, from coordinate 115,230 downwards.
GCCCAACTAATTCACCTAGTTATCCACAGATTCTGTTGATAGGTTCACTATGAGCCAATGGCTATTTTTCCCTTTAATATAAGTAACTTACCAGCAATTTGAAGAAAAAATAAATTTTTCTTGACCTGATGTCTAAAGGAGAGGTCGAAAGGAGTGGTCGGAGTTCGGTAAAAATAGTTCGTTAGATGACGAATAAACCATTTGCACATCACCGTGTTACATGTCGGTCAAAACAGTGAGACAAAATGAGACTGGCTGTTGACAACTCAATCCAAAACGAAAGTGTCACAGAAAAAATGTGGCAGAAATCAAAGAGGTTTAAACGCAGGAAGTCGTTTATTGATACCAACGAGCGGCAGCTTCAAACACCAGTCTATCTTCGCCAGGATGAGCAAGAAGAGACACACCCATCGGCGTACCATCCACCATCAAAATAGGCAACGTCAGCTGGGCCAAGCCAGCCACTTCAGCAATAGCATATAAGCGGCGTTGGTTGATAAGGAATGTTTCGTCCATAAACATTTCAGTGGGTGCCTGACCGGGAGATGTAGGAATCATCAGTACCTCTCCCGAGCCAAAGAAACCCTGCAGACTGTCACTGAAAAATTCACGCTTCTTCTTGGTCTCGACGAAATCTTTAAAGCTTTTACCTCGAATTTGCTTTAAGTGTTCTTCCGTCTCTTCCGAGAACTTAGGTTTATGCACATCCAGCCACTGGCCATACTGCAAATCAATTTCCCTGCCCAGAATCACCGAGTGGATATTGTGTGCCTGTGTCAGGGTTAACTTGCTGAGATTTGGCATGTCATTTCGGAAGATTTTCGATTTGGATAACTTTTCTTCCCACTCTAGCAGCGCTTCGATAGAAAGTAGCTCATGGAATAAAGAAGACGCGTTAACAATGTTCTTGAGCCGGCCCGCCCTAGGCGGTTTCGTCCAACACTTCTCGGCAACCTGTTCCAGCGTGGGAAGATGCCTTGTCATAAAACCCACCGCATCGAATGACGGTGAAAACGGAGTGATCCCACGAAGGTCAACCATACCTTGCGACGGACGATAGCCATACAAGCCACAATAGGAAGCCGGAATCAACACTCCGCCACAACAGTCATTACCGATACCAATCGTCGCTTTGCCTTTGGCTACAGCGATAGCTGCGCCTGATGATGAACCACCTAATCGGGATTCCGGAGAGACAGGATTTTTAAGGTTTGCGAGGAAAGGGTTAAGACCGCTAATACTGGTTCCAAAATCATCAACTTGCGCTTTGCCAATCAATCGACAACCTGAGTGCATCAGGGTTGAAACTACGTGCGCGTCATTTTTTGCCGGCTCGTGACCATCAGCCCATGCAGGAATCCCAATACCCGTCACCATGTCTTGTATGCCCACATTGTCGCTGACAACAAGGCGCTGGCGGGCTAACACACCAGAGGGAAAATCCTGCCGCTCTGGTTTGTACACATTGATGAGAAAGTTGTCCTCGGCCATATCGATTAATTATTTCCTCTAGTTATTCATAAGGTTATAACTAAAAGTCAAACTCTGCGTAATTAAGAGCGACATTTTTCCAACAAGGCGCTGCGACTGTCCCGAAATGCCTCACTGGTAAAGAGCTCGTCGTTTATCTCAAGCTTTCTGCTTTGCAGCCAGCTCTCCGCTGATGACCCTTGTCCATATGGAATCTTATATACGTGGAAATGCTGATTTTGGTGCAAATAGATCAGGTTCGCCGCCACTCGCAACGGTTTAAATGGCTCGTTGAGGTAAAGCCTGAACTCACCGCTACAGTCATTCACTATGTAAGAGCCGTTGTCACTGCGAATAGCAATATACGGCCGTTCTGTCTCGGTGTATGACGCCAGCGACCAAACCCCTGTTTTATTTGTCAGTTGAAGAAACGGCTTGCGCAGCGCCTCTGACATCACGGGTGTGGTGTCTTCGGTGGCAGGCTCATTATCAGCCGCAATGGGACTCTTTGGTTTGGCATGCACGACTGTGACCTTAGGTGGAGTCACTTCTGGCTCTTCACTATCAAACCACACGGTCATTGCCGACCAGTTCACCATTGTTGCTCCGAGAAACAACACTGCTACCAGTGAAGACATCGCCATTGCAGGCAACCAAAACTTTTGTGCCCATTGAACGGCACCCGGCATTTTCACGCCGGCATTACGCTCAAGTTCAGTTTCCAGCATTTCGTTTTCTGACAAGGCGCGGCGAAGCTCACCAGCCAGCTTACCCTGCTCTACAATGGCTGCATCTTTCTGGCTTTGAAGGCGATTTCGCTCTTCTTTGAGCAGCACCATTTCCCCTTCAAGTTGAGCGATCTTGCGGGAGTAATCAGTACTGTTCGATGTATTGCTGCTTCCTTTGCGCGCTTGATTAAGCTGCACCTTGAGTAACTGGTTCAACGCAGACAACTCGTCTCGTTCTTTTTTAACCGCTGACAGCTCTCGTTCCAACGCAGCGGTATTACCGCCGGTCGCAAAGGAGACCGCTGGAATCGCAAGAGGATGCTCCCCTTTCCCTTTGACAATGTTGTCGTAGGAATGGCGAACGAGGTGCATCAACGCCTTGGAACCACCTTTATCTGGGTGCACGCGAACAGACAGCAACTTGTAGCGCTGTTTCACAGTGGATTCGGGATCACCCGACTTGGTACCAAGGATTTCGTTAAACGTGGTCATTGACAGATTTAATTACAGTTCAGATGAAGTTATATCGGCCTCTCGGGGACTTTCTTGAGCCAGATCTTGTCTCAGAATTAAGATAGACCAATGCTCACATCCCCGACCGGACAATTGTTCAAGGTTTGTTCGACATCTCCTTTTTTCACCCCAACAAAGAAACGTTTCATTAACGTATATTTATCTTTTTAGGTAACTCCGGCTAATTCTTTACCAAACAGTCTATTTTCAATTGCATTCACATTTTTGTGATCTATGATACCAACGAAAATTTGAAGACCCGGTGAACGCTGCTGGAGAGAGATGGCATTGGCCATCCGCCGAAGAAGTAAATCTTTCAGGCACTCATTAACACTGACGTTGGTGTTTGAGTAAGGACAGTAGCGGGAGGGAACTCTGGAGAGAGGTAAGCCAGACTTACCCGCCGAAGGAGCAAGCTCGCCCAACTTAATTGATGGATTCGAGTGAAACTCTCAGGCAAAAGGACAGAGGAGATAACCGCATCAATCTGCGTTATACCCAAACAACCTGAAGATACACGATTCAGCGAGCATATTCCGGCCATTTGGGTATATATACTGCTATTTTTCTGCGGCTACTCTCCTCCTTTTAATCTAAAGGGGGATAAATGAACCATTCGCTTTACGACTTTCTGCAAATCATCGATAACCTCGTCTGGGGTCCACCACTTCTGCTGCTACTTGTCGGCACAGGTATCTATTTCACTTTCCGTCTTGGCGCGATCCAGTTTTCTAAATTGCCCTTAGCGCTATCTTACGTGTTCAAGAAAGAAGAAGGTGTCACTGGTAAAGGTGATGTCTCTAGCTTTGCTGCGCTTTGTACTGCCCTTTCTGCCACCATTGGAACTGGTAATATTGTTGGTGTTGCCACCGCCTTGAAACTGGGTGGTCCGGGTGCTCTGTTCTGGATGTGGATGGCGGCTCTTTTCGGCATGGCAACAAAATATGCAGAGTGCCTGCTTGCCGTGAAATACCGCGAGAAAGACGCCCAAGGCAACATGCTGGGTGGACCCATGCTCTACTTGGAAAAAGGTGCAGGCCAAAAGTGGCTGGCGCGTCTGTTTGCCTTCTTCACCATTGGTGTGGCTTGCTTTGGCATCGGTACTTTCCCACAGGTGAATGCCATTGTGGATGCCAGCCATATTGCGTTCAATATTCCACATGAAATCACCGCGATTGTGCTGACTGTGCTGGTTGCCGCAGTGACCATCGGTGGTATCAAATCCATTGCAGGTCTCGCGAGCAAAATCATTCCGACAATGACGGTGGTTTACGTCACTGCTTGTGTCGGCATTCTGGTGAACAATGCAGGTGCTATTCCCTCTGCGATTAGCCTGATTGTGGAGTCTGCGTTTACCGGTCAGGCTGCGACAGGTGGTTTCGTAGGTGCCTCTATCATGATTGCCATTCAGGCAGGTGTCGCCCGTGGTGTGTTTTCAAACGAATCAGGCTTGGGAAGTGCGCCAATGGCAGCCGCCTCTGCGCAAACCAATTCATGTGTACGCCAGGGTTTGATCTCTATGGTTGGCACGTTCTTGGATACCATCGTCATCTGTTCAATGACAGGTTTGGCACTGGTGCTAACCGGTGTTTGGTCGATGGATATTGAAGGCGCACGCATGACAACTGAGGCCTTCTCACTTGGCTTGAATGAAGGTTTTGGTCCGATGATTGTTGCTATTGGCCTGATGTTCTTTGCCTTCACTACGATTCTTGGTTGGAACTATTACGGTGAACGCTGTGTGGTGTACCTGTTTGGTCAACGTGCGGTGCTGACGTATAAGATTGTTTTCATAGCGCTGATTTTGTCCGGTGCGTTTATCAAACTGGATATGATTTGGCTGATTGCCGACATCGTGAATGGACTGATGGCAGTACCAAACCTGATTGGCTTGATCCTGCTCCGCCATGTTGTTGCAGAAGAAACCAACATCTACTTTGAAGCGCTGAAAAATATGGTTAGCTCATCGTCTGATTCGAAAGCCGCTAATGCCTGATTACTGACTTGCTAGAACGAAAAACAGCGCCAATTGGCGCTGTTTTTGTTTTTCCTGATGACTACGCAGTTTTAGCATTTAGCATATCACTAAGACCCAACTTGCCGAAGATCGCATCATAATGAACGAAGTTCGGAATTCGGGTGTGATGCTGAACTTTCGTGCCCACGGCGACAAACTCATAGCCCAGAGTGCTGGTTGCCATTTTGTCCCATTCCCCATCACCGAAGTAAACGCGGCGAGAGAATACAGCACCCGTGTCTTGCTTAGCACGGAAAGCGGCCAGCGCCATGATTTCACTCCGTGTCATTGCATCGGAACAAGACGCAAAGCTCACGCCGGTGATATCAAAACCCGCCGCACTCAGCTTCATCTTGGCAGATTCTTGCCAACCACCCGTTGCGATAGCCAATACCACATTTGGGTGTGATTTCATGTCATTCACAAACTCGATCGCGCCTGGTGTGGCAACAAGGTCATTTTTGTTTGAAGAAATATATTCTCTCAGTTTTTGCAGGAACAGTGCTTTCACTTCACGAAGGATACGCATTCTGTCTTGACGCATACCCTGTTGTTCGATCAGTTCTTCCAAAATGCCGACGTCAGTCACGTTGGTAAACGCTCCCCAATCATCGGTTAGTTCAATTCCTACTACTTCCTCTACAGCAGAGCGAAAACAATCGGAATCAAAGTCGTAGCTGTCGATCAACGTCCCATCGACATCCAACATAAACAGGTTCATTAACGCCAGTCCTCAAATCTAGGATACAGAAACAACCCTCAAGGCTGATTTGACATTGCGCGTGGCGATCACCATTTTCCGCGCAAGCCGAACATTGTATTTACAAATGCAACGTCCGGGCAACAATCTTTACTGATAATTACAGATAGTAGACGCACATCAAGATTGGCGCATACGCTAGAAAAGAAATGTGACAAGGTGATGGCTACTTACAATTTGTAACCATCACTTTCAAAGATTGTGTGATGTGGGGCGATGCTGAAGTTTAACCAGACCTAAAGCGAAATCACGTGACTACTGGTTTCACTGGCTTCTTCACCAATCATTTCGTCGTAGGGATTGTCCATCACCAATGTCGCTGATGTAAAACCCTGCTGTGTAAGGGCCTCTTTTGCTGTGTTTAGGCATTCGAAAAACATCAAATCCCCGTCCTTGCTCCGCTGATATGTCACTGTGCCGCGACCTGCGCTGGTACCAATGAGGTATTTGCTGGTATCTCCACAGCTAACAATGATGGCTTCTGCATTCGACATTGGTCTTCCCTCTTGTTGTGATTTAAGAGAGTTACGCGCGGTAAAGCAACAGCGATCAGAAAGTAGCGCTTTTGGTAAAGCCGGAAGTGGGAACAAGGAAAATCGGAGGGAGGAAAAAATGGAGGCGCGTCCCGGAGTCGAACCGAGGTCCACGGATTTGCAATCCGCTGCATAGCCACTCTGCCAACGCGCCTTTGAGTATCAGAGAGTGTCTCTGGTTACGGGACGGAATTATAGAGAGGCTCACGCTCAACGCAACGTTTTTTTTCACCTTTCCAACTGAGTGTTTCTGATTTGATCACTTCGAGCAAAAATGCGCCTTTGCAAGCATAACACCTCTCACATTGAGAGGCTTTAGATGCACAACACACTATCCTGTAAGGAGAAGTGAAATTTCTGCCGAAAAGAGTGTTTGTCAAGACTTGAAGATCACAGGATATAGTGGTTTGATCTGCGCCCTTGTCGATCAGGGGCACAATATAGTGTTTCTGGCCAAGCTTCGCTCAACAAGACGGCATTACTTTCGAGGTGCAATTCATAATGGCTAAAACCAAGTCAGCTTCTGATATCGAGTCCACTGGCGTACTCGCTATTCCTTACCAAGATACGTCGATGGAAATTTGGGACAGCAAATACCGCCTGAAAAGCAAACACGGTGACGCAATCGACGCGACACTGGATGACACTTTCAAGCGTGTTGCTCGTGCACTTGCCGATCTCGAAGAAAAATCAGTACGCGAAAAATGGTACAACGAATTTCTGTGGGCACTTCGTCACGGTGCTATCCCAGCAGGCCGCATTACGTCTAACGCTGGCGCTTTCGAGCACAAACCTGCGACCTCAACCATCAACTGTACTGTGAGTGGCACCATTGAAGATTCAATGGACGACATCCTGGGTAAAGTGCACGAAGCTGGCCTGACCCTGAAAGCGGGCTGTGGTATCGGCTACGACTTCTCTACCCTGCGTCCACGCGGTGCGTTTGTTTCTGGCGCCGGTGCCTACACCTCCGGCCCACTGTCGTTCATGGATATCTACGACAAGATGTGCTTCACCGTTTCTTCAGCAGGTGGTCGTCGCGGTGCACAAATGGGCACCATGGATATCCGTCATCCAGATGTGATGGAGTTCATCCGTGCGAAGCGTGAAGATGGCCGTCTACGTCAGTTCAACCTGTCTCTGTTGATCACTGAAGAGTTTATCGAAGCCGTTAAAAACGATGGCGAATGGCAACTGATCTTCCCTGTGACCGCGAAAGAAGCGCGTCAAGACGGTACCGATCTGCAGAACGATGAAAGCATCGTATGGGCAGATTGGCCGAGCAAAGATGGTCTGGTTGAAGATAATAAAGGCCGCGTAGCGTGCAAAATCTACCGCACTATGCCGGCGCGTAACCTGTGGAACGTGATCATGTCGTCAACTTACGACTACGCGGAACCAGGCTTTATCCTGATCGACAAAGTTAATCAAATGAACAACAACTGGTTCTGCGAAGACATTCGTGCAACCAACCCATGTGGTGAACAGCCGCTGCCTCCTTACGGCGCGTGTCTGCTGGGTTCAGTGAACCTGACCAAGTTCGTTCGCGACCCATTCACTGAAAATGCCTACTTCGACTGGGACATGTACCGTAAGGTTGTGGCTATCTTCACCCGTATGCTGGACAACGTGGTTGAGATCAACCAACTGCCGCTTGAGAAGCAACGTGAAGAAATCGAAACCAAACGCCGCCACGGCATGGGCTTCCTTGGCTTGGGTTCTACCCTGACGATGCTTCGCCACAAATATGGCAGCGCAGCATCTATCGCTTTCACTGAGCAAGTTTCTCAGGAAATGGCGATCACCGGTTGGGAACAAGCGATCGAGCTTGCTGCAGAGAAAGGCGCAGCACCAGTGATGGACAAAGAATTCGACGTTACTCCTAAGATGATGCGTCTGCGCCCTGAAATGGCGAAAGACGGCATCAAAGTGGGCGACAAAGTGAAAGGTAAAGTCCTGCACGCGAAATACAGCCGTTATATGCAGCAAATTGGCGAAGTACGTCCAGACCTGATTGAGAAACTGGCGGCGAACGGTGGTCGTTTCACCCACCACAGCTCTATCGCACCAACAGGTACCATCTCTCTGTCACTGGCAAACAACGCAAGTAACGGTATCGAACCAAGCTTTGCTCACCACTACACCCGTAACGTGATTAAGCCAGGTAAGAAATCGAAAGAAAGCGTCGATGTGTTCAGCTTTGAGCTGTTGGCATACCGCGAACTGATCAACCAGAAAGCGATGCCATACAGCACTAAGGAAGACGAGCAACTGCCTGAGTACTTCATCACTGCCGATGACATTACACCAAGCCAGCACGTTGAAGTTCAGGCTGCTGCTCAGCGCTGGATTGACTCTTCAATTTCGAAGACTGCAAACGTACCGACTGACTTCCCGTTTGAAAGCTTTAAAGACATTTACATGGATGCGTATGACAAGGGTCTGAAAGGTTGTACCACCTTCCGCTTCAACCCAGAAGTGTTCCAGGGTGTTCTGGTTAAAGAAGAAGATCTGGAAAACACCACTTACGTATTCACGCTGGAAGATGGCACCACCTTTGAAGCCAAAGGCAACGAGAAGATTGAGTATGACGGTGAAGAACACACCGCAGCTAACCTCTACGACGCCCTGAAAGAAGGCTACTACGGTAAGTTCTAACCGCAGACAGACAAATAAAGGGGTGGCGATTTCGCTGCCCTTTGTGAGAAAGAAGTAATTCGTTATGACACGTAAAATCGAAAGCAAAATTGTTGCGTACAAAGTAAAAAGCAAAGACGCCGTTCAGGAAGCGCCTGTCGCTCCGGTTGTTGAAGTACCAACATTTGAAACCATGCATGAAGAAATGCCACGCCCTGAAAAACTGCTGGGCTCGACGTATAAGCTGAAAACGCCAGAGCACGTTTCTGAACATTCTCTGTTTATTACCATCAACGATGTTGTGCTGAACGAAGGCACTGACCACGAAGTGCGTCGTCCTTTTGAAATCTTCATTAACAGCAAGAGCCTTGAGCACTACCAGTGGATCGTCGCGCTGACTCGCATTATTTCCGCGGTATTCCGCAAAGGTGGCGACGTCACTTTCTTGGTGGAAGAACTGCGTTCCGTATTCGACCCTAAAGGCGGTTACTGGAACAAAGGTAAATATGTGCCTTCTCTGATTGCTGAAATCGGCAATGTGATTGAACAGCACCTGATGGAAATCGGTATGCTGAAAAACCCAGAGATGGACGAACACCAGAAGGCATTTCTGGAAGCCAAACGTACTGAGAACGCGGCAAAAGCAGAAGTGAAAGAGGAAGAACCAGTAAACACGGGCTTTCCACCGAGCGCTACCCTTTGCTACAAGTGCCACAACAAAGCCGTTATCGTGAAAGACGGTTGTCAGACATGCTTGAACTGTGGCGACTCTAAGTGCGGTTAATGTACTGAATCCTATGAAAGAAAAGGCTTCCTGATGGAAGCCTTTTTGCTATCTGAGATACCTTCCCTCATCTTATTCAATTAATTCGAACAACCGATACGAATTTTTCCGCTATTTTGTGAATAAACAACCATCTATAGTTTGTTCTAACAACACAAGACACGTGACCAAAATACTTAAACGGAGCAAATTATGGCTAGCGTACTGTTTTTAAAATCAAGCATTCTCGGCGAATACTCTTCTTCAACCAAATTGATTGACCAGTTGGTTTCACAGCTTGGTGAAGACACTTTTATAATCGAACGTGACCTGGCAGCTCACCCCATTCCAGTATTGGACGGTGAACTGATGATGGGCTTACGCGGTGCTGAAAACCCAACCAAACGTCAACAGGAAGCGCTGGCTCAATCAGACCAACTAATTGAAGAAATTAAGGCGAGTGACACGCTGGTTATCGCGGCCCCCATGTACAACTTCAACATTCCAACTCAGTTGAAAAACTGGATTGATTTTATCGCCCGCGCTGGCGTCACTTTCTCTTACACCGAGAATGGTCCAAAAGGCCTGCTGACCGGTAAGAAAGCCATTGTCGTCACCACCAGAGGCGGTATGCATAAAGACATGCCGACCGAGCACATCACCGGTTATATGACAACCGTGCTGGGTTTTGTTGGTATCACCGACGTACAATTTGTTTATGCCGAAGCGCTGGCAATGGGCGAAGAACCTGCACAGGCATCCATGGAGCAAGCAGCCAAAAACCTTCAGGCGCTTGTTTCGTAAAGAACAATTTCCTTCATGCTATTGCTAACTTAAATTTCCTTTTTCATTTTGGGTGTCTGTGTAGACACCCTTTTTTTGTTGGATCTTTCTCTCAGCATCGCCTTTTCGGCATTTTCATTTGGTGAATAATCCGTTCTTATGTGGCCTTTGATTTGCCCTGCTGGAGCCTTAAGTGATTAAAGCAAATCCATTTTTAGGAAATGACGAAGACCGCGCTGAAATTTGGGACATGTTAGTCGCAAAAGATATCCGAGCTTACACCCAGGCGGATTGGTCCATGGTAGAAAATGATTTCCTCGAGGACGAGTTCTTTGCCGTCAACGCGGGTTTCGACAATGACCCAGGTAAATGGAATCTCGCCTTCTCACGCTTCGAAAACTACCGCGACTCCTGGCTGGAAGCCGCTCGCGCAAGTTTAAATACTGAATATGCTGAGCCTTTGGAAGACGCCGTTCACAAGCTGACAACGCTGGAACAGATTGAAGTAAAAGATGGCAAGGCGATTGCGAGAAAGCAGTTTGATGGCACGATTCAAGTCGTCGGTAAAGAGCCAGAAGTACTGAATTGGCAGACGCTCTACTACCTGAAGAAAACGCCTGCAGGTTGGAAGATCGTCGGCTTTACTGGTTACCTCCCTTACACGCCATAACCCAATTAGAGCGTCGGGAAATTGAAAGTATCATATCCTTTCTCTCCCAAATATCCCGGCGCTCGCCTTATCTCGCTCTACTATTCTCTCAGTCCCAAAACTACCTAGAACTCGATCTGTAAGTAAATCGTGTTGTAGTTACTGCCGCCTTTAATACGGCCGAACTGGCTCGCTTTTTCAAAGATTGCCGAGCGGTGATGAATCGAATACCCCAACCAGGCCCGGTTCCATTCTGACTTCCCAAACAGATCCCCAAGATTCACATCAAGAGATAGATCGATGAAGTTGAGCAAGTTGCTTGGCTCATAGCCTTTTTCATCCATTTCCGTCTGTTCGATATACGTGATGTTATTCACGTAAGAAAGGCCTTCTGCCACACCGAGTCGCCACTTGGTCGGCCAATCGACCGTATAAAAAGCTTTAATGGCCATCACAATTTCGGCAGAAGAAGCCTGAACCTCTGAGTTCCAGTGCCAAACGATACCCGGTGTCAGGTACAAGTCCATCGGGATACCAAACAATTCATCACTGAGTGGGTGACCATAGAAAACGGAAGTCAGTTGGTTATTGAACGGGTCTTTTTCAGTGTCACCGGCGAGGATATCGCCAATATTAGAGGGAGTTGCCCAGCCATGCGCTAAACGCCAATATGGACGGGTCGAAATTTCACGCTCGCTGTGGCGGCGGTTATCATTAAAGAAACCGAAGCCCGCATAAACTTCACCGTGCCAATCATTGCTGATAGTCGGCGCATTCCGAACATTCTCGTCGAAGTAGGTCGCATAAGCCGCGCCAACCAAGTAAAGATTAGAATAAACGTGGTAACGCCCTTTCACACCCGCCTTGAAATCCATCCCTGCGCCCAGTTTCACGCCATCATTTCGGTATTCAGAAAGACCGTAATAGAAACTGTTGAAGTCGGCATCTTTGTATCGCGCAGAAACTGTCGCATTCAAATCGTAACTTTCGCCTTCGAGTTTTTTACCCAAGGTCGCAATACCGTGAAAACGGCTGCTTTTATCTGAAAGTAGGTCTAAGTCCGCATACCAACCATCACCCAACTGACGTTTCAACTGGAAGCCAAAATCCCCGGTGTCGCCACCGATGTCATTTTGCACTGCTGTAGGCAGGTCGATAAAACGCATACGAAGAATGGTATTCAGTCGCCACTCATCTTCTTCCCAAAGCCTCAAACCACCTTCAGTACCATCGATAAAGAATGCTTCATCTTCATAGAACATCATCGGTACAAAGCTTGAGACAATATCGCTGCCGCTGTTGGCATAAGGAATACCCGCAGAGCGAATTGTTGCTGCCAAACCCCAGTTCTCACTTCGCTTTAAGCGCAATGTCTCTAAAGTCTCAGACTTTTCAATGGGTTCGGGGTCGCTGTTCGCGTGTGATACTCCAGTAAAACAAAGGGACGCAGCAGCAAGCATTAAGGGAAACTGACTTTTCATTCATCTTCTATGCATTAATCCAAGTGAGGTAATTGTAACGCATTCAAAGGAAAGTGTTTCGGATTAATTCATGAAATCAGTGAGTTAAGAACGTATGAAAAAAGACTGGCGGCCAATTTGGCCACCAGTGTCTATAGTTTTAGCGCTTTGCTTTTTGGTGTTAATGCTCTCTTGCTGTCAAAACAAAGAGATCCAGATGACCATGCTCTGATGGATTGAGCGGTCTGATGGGATTGGCGTTATGCCAAACTGCATGATCATCGAGTAGAGCAACATCACCATTGTTCATTGCCAGCGAGAAGAACGGCTGTTCGCTTCTGTCTTTGTACACCAGAATTTCACCACCTTGTACGTTCTGTCTGTCTATTGCGGCAATCGCGATATGGTCAAAGCCATCTTGGTGAATCCCTTCTGGGGAGACGGGAGTGATGTCGTTCAGTGTAACAACGCGCATCTGGTGAATTTCGATATCCTGTTCGTCTTCAAGCTCGTTGTTGTCTTTAAACAAGCGGCAGAGTTCAAACAATCCTTCAGAGTGAAGTACCGCTGGCGTCAGTTCTTCAAAGTCACGGACAACACCGCCTTGATGCTGGTTGATAGCCTGCGACTGCACAAAAGTGTGGTGTTCCATTTGTCGAAGCGCACCGTCATGACAATGCACAATCGAATAGCGTCTTAACCGATATTGACCGTCTGCATAAGGGGTAGTTGGCAGATCATCAAACATGGGTACAAGTTCTTTCACAGCCTGGTCGCTGATATGACAAAGCTGCATAAGGTAATCTGGATGGTACATGTTACGTCCTCCATATTGTTCCTCAATCGGGTACTCTGGATAAGAGTTCACCGACCACAGTTATCACATAAAGTTAACGACACTGCATCATTTTTGACAATCTTTTATAGATTATAAAATCACCTTAAACACCAAATACGCTCATATAATTGGCATATATTAAAATTAAAAGGATTTTATTTCGCGTTATTTGATCTGTACCAAATTGGTCAAACACACTTTGAGAGCTCGAGCGCGAACCTGAATCTTCCATTCAGCTAACATTCATACTCCATGGATAAAATAGATTTGTGGATGCCCAAGGAAACCAAGAGGTAAGTAAATGGGAAGAATGATTAAGGCGCTGATTATCGTACCTATTCTGGTAATTCGTGTTCCAGCCTATGCCAATCAAACAGACATAAAGTCCCTCCCTGAACACCCTAGCCCTGCTTATGAGCAATTTGAACCTCAACAAGCATTGTCTGATTTGCTCGCTATTCCTTCATTCAGAGCTCACCAGGTCAATCAACCCGTTAACGATTTGGATACTCTCTACAAGCTCGCCCCTGACGCACAACAAGAGTTGGAAGCACTTGCGATAGGCATTGCCGATTCTGTAAACGCAAAAGTGCTGAGTGCTGGCATGAAGGGTCAGGATCGTGCTGCTTTAAAAGTGGATAAAGAACTGAATGGTGATGTGTCTAAGCTCACTGATGTAGTTCGAATCACCATTGAATCTGACTCGATTGATTCTCTGAATCAGGCCTACGAAAAGCTAGCAGCCCAAACCCAGACGCTTGAAGTGATTAACCGCTTTCAGGCTCCTCGCCCTTCTGGTTATCGTGATCTGAAAGTGCTGGTGACTTTGCCAGAAAGCCAATTGGTGGCCGAAGTACAACTGCACCTTAGTGCCATCTCTAAAATCAAGAATGGCCCTGAACATGGTATCTACGAGCAAATTCAGCGCATTGAGCGCGATGCTGCACATCGCGAAATGACAGAGTTTGAAGTCACCAAAATCGCTCAACTCCGCCAACAATCCCGAAAGATGTACCAAATGGCCTGGGCGCAATATCAGCCGTACAGCATGGCGGTATAACCCCGCAAAATTGTAGGGCGGTTCTCCGCCCTATCTCATCTCGAATTGCGTAATATCCACCTGCTCGCCTTCAAGCGCAATAAAGCTCTGCGCTGGCACACTTTTCCACCCTTCTCTGTCAGTATCATATGGCTCTGACGCCAGTACCACGCCACTGTCTAGATGTTTGTAGAACAACGTCGGAGGCACACCATGAGTGGCATATCTTAATCCCCAAAATTGTTTACCGTTACTGACGCAAATCGATGCTTTAAACGGATCTTCTACCTCTTTGACGCGCATTTCAGCTTCCACCCTAGCGATAACCTTTTTAAGCGCTTCTTTGGGCGACGACTCCATGTTGTATTGCAGCAGAAGAAGGAAGATAAGTTCGCTATCTGTCGAGCCTTTTCGCTTCAGGTAGTATGGCTCTTCCAGATGTCGCTCTAGGCTGTAGCGCGTCTGTTCAAATTCAGGGATTTGTCCGTTATGCATGAACAGCCAATTATCGACATTGAATGGATGACAGTTTTCTCGGGAAGTATTTGTACCTGTCGACGCACGGACATGCGCCATAAAACGGTGAGATCGTGTGTGTTCAGCAAGTGATTTTAGATTGGCATCAGACCAAGCAGGTAAGACTTCACGATATAGCGCTGGCGTTGGTTTTTCGCCATACCACGCGATACCAAAACCGTCAGCATTGACCGCCGTCACGGCTTTGTTGGCATCCATACTTTGCGACACCAGCGAATGATTTGGCTGATGAAGCATTTCATCCAAAAAACACGGTTTTCCTTGATACGCTAACCACCTACACACAGCAACCTCCTATCACTTCAGACATTCTAAGTATGCGTGAGTTATGGGAAATTGCCGTGCCAGACAGCGCATTTTTATGTTGGGCATTTAAATCAACCTGGGTGGCCGTCAGTTCTTGCTTTTATCAGCATTGGGCCGAAAATAGCAGCAAACGAGACAAAAGATAGCGACCATCCCACCGCTGCAACGACTATCCATGTACTCAAATATTCAGGCCAGATCGAAGGCCCCACCACGCGGACAAGGGTGGCGAATACGAGGGAAAGAAAGGCAAAAGCAAACGGCGGACCTTGGTATATTGCACGCCCGGTATGTCCCATTGTCACCCTAGCAATCATCGCCAGAATAACGCCTGCTAAGGTACCCATAGCCAGTAGGTGTATCAAAGTATGAGATACCCAAGGGCTGCTAATTGCCATTGCTTTGGCAAACAGTCCCAACGGCAAAGCAAGATAAAACAGGTGCAATGACCAAACCAGAGGCTCACTCTTTGACTTAACACCACCCCAGCGGTATAGACGAATCAGTTGCGCACTGCCCGCCACCAGCAGCAAAGCCAGAGTAACTGTCGAGCCCACCAAAGGAAAGAAACTCAGAATCGCCAGTAAGACGAGCGGGAGATTCGCAGCGACATCAAGCCACAGTAAGGCTTTTGGTGCTTCAAACTGAAAACGTTTTGCGGTGAAAAATGGAATCACTCTGCCGCCCATGATGGATATAAGCAGCATGAACCACCAAATCATCGCCTGCCACAGTGCATTAGAGGAAAATGGCGGCATTCCCTTCACCGTGGCATAGCTAGCGAAATTAGCAATAAGTGCAACGGTGAGCATTGGAATGAAAAACAAATTCCGCCAACGTTTCGTTTTCACCACCCGCATCCCCACTTCCCAGCCAACAACCAGCAGAAATGCACCATCAATCAGAGCAATCACCGCCAGTGGTGTGTCAGTCCAGAATAAAACCCGCGGTAATACCCAAAGCATCACAATGATTGCAAGTTTCCAACCGGATGTTCCCTTCACGCCTGTCCATGTCTGAACAGCAGTCAAAAGGAAACCTGCCACCACCGCTATTGCAAATCCAAACAACATTTCATGAGCATGCCACCAAAGTGGTGGGACATTGAGTAACGTCGATGCGCCAGTGGAGAAAATCCAGCTCCAGACGGTCACAGTAAACACGGCATAGACAGAAGCCAGAAGGAAAAATGGCCTAAAGCCTAATCGTAGAACCGGTGGAATACGTTCTTCCTTTGCCTTATCGACAATGTTGATCATCATGGAAATGTCTCTTTGAACTTAAAGATGCATTTATTATACACTTTAAGTTCTCATAAGAAAGTAAGCAAATTTTGTATCAACAAATCAGTATCTTGAGGAAAAGAAGAAGCCGGCGATTGCCGGCTTTGAATAGGTTCTTAGGTTAAATTAGCTTCCCGATTTCGGATCCAACGCATCTTGCAGTGCATCACCGAGGAAGTTAAACGCCATAACGGTGATCAAGATGGCAACACCCGGATAGATAGCCAGACCTGGCGACTGCCAAATCACTTCCTGCGCATTCTGCAGCATGTTACCCCATGATGGCATTGGCGGTTGAATCCCTAAGCCAAGGAATGACAGCGCACTTTCAAGCAGGATAACGCCACCCAGTGCCATGGTAGTCGCAATGATGACTGGCGAAAGCACGTTAGGCAGTACGTGACGGCGAATGATGCGCCAAGGTGAAGCGCCGTAGCCAATCGCGGCTTTTACGTAGTCACGCTCACGCACAGACAAGGTACCTGAACGCACCAGACGTGCAGTGGTTGGCCAACCAAACAGCGCAACAATCACAATGATGCGGATGAAGCTTGCATTCTCGCCTTGCGCCCAGCTATCAGGCAGTCCCAGTTTGCTCAGGTCTACCGCTGCCAAAACGATCATCAGTGGCAGTGTTGGCAGTGACAAAGTGAAATCTGCAATACGCATCAGTATTGAGTCCAATTTGCCGCCAAAATACCCAGCAAATACCCCAATCAAGGTGCCAAGTATCGCCGTCGCCAGCGCAGCCACTGCACCGACTGCCAGCGATACCTGACCGCCGTAAAGCAAGCGCAGGAATACGTCACGACCCAGTTCATCAGCACCTAACCAGTGCGTGCTGCTTGCAGGTTCAAAGCGGGCAAAGAAATCCACTTCAAAAGGGTCATGCCCAAACCACGCCGCCAGTAACGGCGCACTGAAACACAAGATAGTCAGCAGTAGAATGAATACCGCGCTCACCAGTCCCGCTTTGTGCTGGCAGAATCGTTGCCATACCAATACCCATGGAGATGATGCCTTACGTTTTGGTGCTGCAGGAGCAGCGTTAGTCACTTGTTGTGTCATGCTTATGCTCCTTTGGTCAGACTGATACGTGGGTCAAGCTTGGCATAGGCAATATCTGCCAACAGGTTGCCAAGCAATGCTGTTAAGGTAATCACCATCAAACCGAGCAATGCCAAGTTGTAGTCGTTACCCATGATGGCGTCAAAAATCAATTTACCCATACCTGGCCATGCAAACACGGTTTCCGTGATCAGTGCACCTGAAAGCAGGAAGCCGATATCCAAAGCAATGATGGTGACCAAAGGGATCATCGCGTTACGCAAAGCGTGCTTCCAGATAACGCGGGTTTTCGATGCGCCTTTGGCAATCGCTGTACGGATATAGTCCTGACGCATCACTTCCAGCATGGTGCCGCGCACATAACGGGAATGGCTCGCGACATTCAGTACCGTCAGCGAAATCACTGGCAAAATCAGATGCTTGGCTTGAATCCAAAAACCACCGCCTTCCGCTTCACCCGTACCACCAGCAGGTAACCAACCCAACGTCACAGAGAACACCAGAATCAGCATCAGTGCTAACCAGAACGCTGGCGTAGAGAAACCGACGAAAGCACCAAAGCTAATCACATAGTCAGCCCAAGAACGGTGTTTCAGCGCGGCAATCACACCAACTGGAATCGCAATCAGTAATGACAGCAGAGTCGCGATACCCACCAGCTTAACGGTGTTCCAAACCGCCGGAATCAACACATCTTCAGCTGGTTTGTAGTAAAGACGCGAGTAACCAAAGTCACCCTGTAACGCTGCAATCAACCAGTTGCCATAACGCTCTAACAACGGTTTATCCAACCCTTGTAGCGCTTTAAGTCGAGCCACGTCTTCTGCGGTCATGTTTGGATCGGATGTCGCCATCAAATCGATTGGGTCACCCGGCATCAGACCAATCAAGGCATAAGAAACGAACGAAACGAGGAGCAGAACAAACAGACTCTGCAGCACCCGGCTTATCAAAAATTGCGTCATACCGTGGCCTCCTCAGATTCCATCTTTTTTACTTCGATCACTTCACCTGGATAGTGACAGGCAACCATGTGCTTGCTGTCGTCTTCATAGACAGAAGCAACCGGAATTTCCGTCTTACACTTCTCTGTTGCTTTTGCGCAACGAGGATGGAAAGTACAACCACTTGGAGGATCGATAGGACTCGGCACGTCACCTTGAAGCGCCAGACCACGTGTACGTTTGCCCTTCCCTACCTCAGGAACTGCAGCAAGCAGTGCCTGGCTGTATGGATGAGCTGGTTTCGAGAAGAATGCGTCGCGCGGCGCTTGCTCAACCACCTGACCGAGGTACATCACCACAATGGTGTCGGCAAGATAATCAACCACCGCCATGTCATGGCTGATGAAGAAGAAAGAAAGGTTACGTTCGCGCTGAAGTTCGGCAAACAGGTTCAAAACCTGGCTTTGCACCGACACATCAAGCGCAGACAGAGGTTCATCGGCAATGATCAGTTTGGGATCGAGCACCAAAGCACGAGCGATACAGATACGTTGACGCTGACCTCCTGAAAATTCATGAGGGTAACGGTCAAGCGCGTCTTCGCTCAGACCAACAGCTTTCAAAGCCTCAATCACCTTGGCTTTGCGCGACGCTTTGTCGCCCACGTTGTAGACTTCGAGTGGTTCGCCTACCAGCTCAGAGATAGGCAATCTTGGGTTGAGTGCGGAATACGGGTCCTGGAAAACCAGTCCCAGTTTTCTGCGAAGGTCTTTAAGCGCTTGCCCTTTTAATCCGGCCGTTTGGATGCCATCAATTTCAACGCCACCTTCAACTGGTGATTCCAGCAGAGCGACCATTCTGCCGAGTGTTGATTTGCCGCACCCTGATTCCCCTACAATGGCGAGCGTCTCCCCTTTATTCAGGGAAAGTGAAATTTTGTTTACCGCTCGCAATTCTTGCGCAGGTTTCCCAAGCCAGCCTTTCTTGCCAATGGGATAGCGCTGACAGACGTTGTCTAGTTTTAATAATGTCATAGGTCCGTCCTTAGATATGGTGGCAGGCCACAGTATGTACTGCGTTCAGCTCCACCTCTTCCGGCATGGTTGCTACACAGGTTGGCGTTGCTTTTCCGCAACGATCTGCGAAAGGACAACCCTGTCCACGTTGATCAAGTGGTGGTACAGCGCCTGGAATGGCAGGTAGAACGTCACGTGCGCCGCCGATTCTTGGAAGTGTCACCAAAAGTCCTTGAGTGTACGGATGTTGAGGGTTGGCAAAGAGTTCTTCTGCTGTTGCCTGCTCTACAATACGACCGGCGTACATCACGATAACGCGTTCAGCCAGTTGCGAAACCACACCCAAATTGTGGCTGATAAATTGAACCGCAGTCCCTGTGGTATCACGAAGTTCTTCCAGTAAATCAAGAACCTGAGCCTGAACCGTTACATCGAGTGCAGTTGTTGGCTCATCGGCAATAATCAGTTCCGGCTCACATGCCAATGCCATGGCAATCATTACGCGCTGTCGCATCCCACCGGAGAGTTCATGTGGGTAGGCTTTTGCACGTCGAACCGGATCAGGAATATGTACCTTTTCCAGCATTTCAATTGCGCGCTCTTGCGCTTCAACCTTGTTGCTACCACGGTGCAATTCGAACATTTCAGCGATCTGATCACCGACGGTTACAACCGGGTTCAATGCAGTCATTGGCTCCTGGAAAATCATGGCAATACCTTCACCACGGACCTGCTGCCAATCTGCTTCTTTGTTTGCTAGTAAATTTTCGCCGTTAAATACCACCTGGCCACTGGCTTTCATCACCTTCGGTTGCAGGCCCATCAGGGTAAGGGCGGCAAGACTCTTGCCGCACCCTGATTCACCGACGACACCAAGTATCTCGCCTTTCTTAATGTGGAAGCTGATATCGTTCACCGCTGGGTAGCCTTTAAAGGCTACCCGCAGTTGACGAACATCCAGTATCGTCTGATCCATAAAAGCTCCTACTTCTTGGTGCTGTACCACTCTTCAACCCAGTTACTGGAAGGGAACATGTGACCTGTTGGCGTCACCCCTTCCAGCCATTTTGGCTTAACAAAGCTGTCTGAACGGAAGTACAGCGGCAGAGCTGGGAGATCTTCTGCATAGATTTTCTGGATTTCATGGAAAATCTTGTTACGTTTCTCGGTGTCGAGCTCTTTCTCTACTTTGTTCAGCAGTTCATCCATCGCTGGGTTTTTGTAGCCGATGTAGTTTTGGCCAGACCAACCATTTTCTTCAGTAGGAATGTTGGTAGACAGCAGTGTGGTGCGCGGTGGGCTCTCAGGTGATGAGTACCATGCAAACATCGCGAGGCCTTTGTGCTTACGTTGGTTCAGTGTTTCACCGAAATAAACACGCGCAGGCTGGTTCACGATAGAGACTTTTACGCCAATCTGTTTCCACTGAGACTGCAGCACTTGCTGAACCAGTTCACGGGTTTTATTACCTGCGGTGGTCATCAGTTCCAGATGAAGTTCGTTGCCTTCGCCATCAACCATCACACCTTTTTTCAGTGTGTAACCTGCTTGCTTCAGAAGCTCTTTCGCTTTCTCAGGGTTGTATTCGTAGCTCTTAACATCTGCGTAGTACGTTGTGTCTCTCGGGCTTACGTTGGTGTTTGCCACCGGTTGCTTACCACCGAACAACTTATCAACCAACTGTTGACGGTTCGCACCGTAAAGTAGAGCCTGACGGACTTCTTTCTTGGCAAGGTGCGGGTTATCCATAGTGGTATCCAAGTGCTCATACAGAAGACCTGGTTCGTAATGAACATTGAACTTCCCACTGTGGCGTTTTTCTAGCTGTTGTACCTGGTCAAGCGAAAGACCAAGCTCGCCTGGCAGATAATCGACAGAGCCAGACATCAGGTGCGCTTCCAGCGCCGCAGTATTCTCAACGGTTTTAAAAATTAGCTCGTCAAATGAAGGCGCTTTGCCCTTCCAGTGTGGGTTCGGCGTTGCTGTGATAAAGCTACCCGCATTCACTTTGGTCAGAACGTATGGGCCAAAGTAAAGACCTGGGTTAGTCGGGTCAGTCGCGTAACGAGTTGTTTTCGGGTAGCTGGCAGGGTCTTGCTCATACAAAGGACCATCAATATGCGCTGGCAATGCATCAGGCACGAAGGTGTTGTACTTGAAGGTTACTTTGTTCAAGTAAACTTCGAAATTCTTATCATCCAAAGCCACGACTTTCTCGACAGTCTTAGCTTCTTGCAGTCCAGGGTTACCTACCCTTTCATCGACAGAAATGTTGTAACCAAGGAGGATATCTTTGGTTGTTACAGGCGTACCATCGCCCCAGAACAGGTCATCTTTGATAGCGACAGTCATCTTGATGCCTTCACGGCCATCTTCCAGTGTGATTAGCTCAGCAAGACCGTTTTCAAAAGTAGGGACTTCAACACAGGTATTGCACTGCAGTAACCAGTCTTTTCCGTAGATAACGCTGTTTCGGTAAGACGTGCTCAAAATATAAGAAGCTGCAACATTGGACACCAAAGTTGGGTGCAAGCCTTCAGGGTACTGAGACATGCCAATTTTCAGTGTTTCGGCGTTTGCTGATGCTGCAGAAAGTGCCAGTGGCGCTGCCATCGCCATGGCGAGGATTGTTTTTTTCATATTATCGGTTCCTTCATGAACAAGAGGGGCAAATCCGTTACCCAAAACCTATGCGCAAAACAGGCGGTCTTGTTAGGCCCCAAACCAGATGCAGAGAAAAGTTGCGCATATTCCCGCAATGTTAAACATATGTTTCACTACATGTCGACTCCATACTGCCTACAATTCATTCAAATGGAACTCGTTACTCACAGAAATATCTGCCTGCATCGCATTTCACTATTTTTAACATTTTAAAATTATTTAAATCAGACAGTTACTGGCTAGAAAACAATACCCAGAAAGCATTTTTACCCAGCAAGAGCGCGCAAATATTCATTTTTATTTTTGAGACAGTAGTGTAAAGGTAACTAAGTGCGCTCATAAACAATTAAACACACAGTTTTAAAGCGGCGTTGCGCGGAATGAGTTAACTCTGGTGGGATTTTGACTAACAGAATACTTAGGCCAAAACTCGGCGTTTAAGTAAAAACCTTGATTTTTGATCAAGCTCTTCAAATCGCAGGGTTAGAAGAATTTATCACTACCTAATCAGATAAAAGCAGCCACACATATTGAGCGATATGTTAATAGACTTCCAGATAGGAGAATATTCGCGAGTTGTGTTTAAAACACCTACCGATACAACTCGAAAGGCTCAGGTGGGGTTCCTTTCACTACAACTCTGTGTAACTTCCTTGGTTTGTCACCGTAGTCAGTCACTGCAAAATGCTGGGTGCAGCGATTATCCCAAATAGCGACACTTCCTGTTTCCCAGCGAAACCTTACCTGAAGCGATGCATTATGGGCGTAATCAAATAACCTATCTAACGTTATCCCCTCTTCCTCAATACAAGGATCGTCGAGCCATCGGGTAAACTGCTCATTGATATAAAGGGTTGGATTACCTGTTTCAGGGTGCTTGGCAATAACAGGATGTTTCACCGCCACCATGCCTTTCGAAATGCCATCGACACGACTATCCCCATCACTGTTGACCTCGTCAAAACGACTCCCTGCAAAGCCGTGAACTGCATGGGTGGCAGTTTTACCTGCCAGCTTTTGCTTTAAAGGTTCGGGTAAGGACGCATAAACCGCTTCCATCGAGACCCAAATGGTGTCCCCGCCTTTGTCCGGTAAATGTTGAGCACAAAGCACCGAGCATTTGGGTGGTGCTGATTGCCAGGTCATGTCTGTATGCCAGTAGCTTTTTCCTGGCGGATTTCCGGGCGTCGTTTCAATTTCACTGACTTGCGGGTGTGTTGATACATGAGGAAAGAAAGGATGTGGCTCTTCCAACTCACCAAATCTGGCAGCAAGCTTAAGTTGAGATTCGGGGGAAAGAAACTGGTCGCGGACGAAGATGACTTTGTATTTTAAAAATGCTTGGTAGAGCTGAGCAAACTCGCTGTCATTAAAACTGGTGAGATCAATACCTGAAATCACTGCGCCTATCGTTTTATTGCAAGATTTAATACTCAACATCCTTCATCACCCACATCAAAAGAAATTTTCAACAGCCCCTATCGCGATCAATTCAGTCTAATAGCAAGTGTCTAAGAACCAATCTTCTAGACATTTAAAAGACCGTGAAGTCACCGGTTTCCTTTCAAACAAATGGTTGTCAGGTTTCCACCAAATTATCAGCCACCTACAACCATTAAAAGCCTTTGCCATGACGATAAATTTTCTTCGTTGAACTCATGAGCAAAATGTTTACACTCGCCGCGAAAACACCACTCAGATCACATTTACACAAGACTAAACCAAATTACTTAGGCATGTACTGACTATGAAATTTCACAACTTCGTGAAGCACTTACAACCATTGTCATTTGTGAAATTATTCATTTTGACATTATGGGTCGTTTCAACGTGCTATCAGGTCTACAACATGGTGCACGCCAAACAACTCATCAAAACTATTGATGAAGAGTACAGACAACTGTACTCCACCATTCGACGCTTCGGCTCGTTTTATAACAATACTTCGGTTCAAGCCTTCAACGCTGGTGAGTACAAAGTTGGCGACACCAGCATTCTCGTGCGCGAAAACAATACTGCAGTAAAAGACCTCGCGGGGGGATTGGACAAACTGAATGATCGATTGAAAACGTGTGCACCCGATTCAGTTTGGTCAATTTCAGTGCTGGAAAACCCAAGTACATTCGGCATTTTTCATCCTATGCGCCCTGGTTACCAAGATCTATTTAAAAGCTATGCGATGCACGAAAACTTGAAATCACTTATCGAACGAGAGCACTTGGGCAATATCTATCAGGAGTTTTACGGCTGCACGACGCGAATTACAGAAGTCTATGAAGAGGCAGTGACCAAACAAAAAGTAAGAACGATTTATTTCCCGATCCACAACAGGAAGTCGTTGGATGCAATTGTTGCTGTCGATATCAAAGCCACGCACACAAACAATATCGTTGATAAATACAATGCCAATCACCACACCACATTGAACCTCAATGGGGAAAACAATATTTATGATGAGCCAGCAACTTTACCATGTTCAAATGACGGGCCGGTTAACATTGGTTTTCACTATTTGGATGTACTGAAACATGCACTTTGGCCTTCATTCATTTCAGCGATTTTATTGCACTTGGGTTATCGCCTGATGTGCCGTCGTGGACGTTCAATCAAGAATGACGAAATGACGGGTCTTTTCCGCCGTGATTATTACGAGCCTAAGTTCAGACGAATGAATAATTTCTCGATGCTGGTTATCGATATAGATCATTTCAAACAAATTAACGATACCCATGGGCACATCAAAGGGGATGAAGTGCTCACCGCGTGCGCACAAATCATACTGGCTCAAATTCGCGCTGAAGACGTTGCTGTGCGCTGGGGAGGAGAAGAATTTGTTGTCATGTTCAAAGACATGCAGCGAGGTGCAATGTTTGATAAAGCCGAGCAGATTCGTCAATCCATCTCAGCCAGATATATTGCAAATCTGCCTGTTACCGTGTCAATCGGTGGTCACTCAGCAATGAATACAACGTTTTCGAAAGCCTACAAAGCAGCTGATGCAGCCCTGTATCAGTCAAAACATCGTGGACGCAACAAGGTGACATTGGCATGAAGTATTTTCAATCCATTCCGACTCACTCAATGAACTGTAATCCGTTCTATGTAGCTTTCTCATTTCTGTTGGTTTTGGTAAGCACTGAGCTTGGCTGGTACCCCAAAGAAGGATTGGTCAGTGCTCAGCTTTTCTCTATTACCGCTGGAACCATGGTGGCAGTAGCCTATATGTATGGCAAGGATGGTGTTTTGGGGCAATTTCTGGCGTTGCTTTTCTTCTATAGCTTTATCAATATAACGCCAAGTGGCGTAGGTTACCTCTATACGTTAATAATGACGATAACCCTCTATTTCTCCGTAGAGTTACTTCAGAAAATGAGAAGACGCAGATATGCGCTTCGCGTAGCGTTTTGTTTTTACGTTTTTGCTATGCCATTTATCGGCGCATCCTCATTAGCGCTCTTAGCACCAGGCAACTACGACCTTGATGCAGCACTGAATCTGTATCTCACAGATGCCATTGGCGTGTTAATCACAGGCCCTGTTATTGCGCTTGTTTTATATGGTTTAAGCCACCCAAACTGCCTCAAAGATTTACTTAAAAGAATTTCTATCATGTCTAAAGCCGATTGGCTTTACAAAGGTAGTTTGGTCTTGGGTATCTTTCTGGTTTTGCATTTTACTGATACTGCATCGCACTCGCCGTCAATGACATATATGCTACTTGCTCCCTTAGTAACACTGGCGGTATTTAACTTTTCAGAGCTGACTCAAATCCTGCTGATGATCATTGGCTATGGGCAAATTTTTCACCCATCAGCCTATGACAACCTGCATACGCTAAACACACGCTTGTCACTGTTTTTTATGTTCTCGTTGATTATCTACATCATGCTGGAATATAAGCGATCGCTGAGAAATGAAATAGAAAGCAACCTGCAAAGCCTCTATTTCGATAAACAGAGTAACTTTGGTACTTTCCAAAAACTGGATGCCAATTCACTGGTAAAAGAAAACTTCATCGTAGCCGCGCTTGATTTACGCCCGGTGTTCAAATATCCACTGGAAAAGCGTGATAGCATTTTGCGCCAAATTTCACGTTTCTTTGAAGGGCATACCAAGCTATCTGAACAGTGCTACATGCTTTATGACGTGTCTGCACTCATCATGCTTACCAGTAATACGGAAAATGCCATTGCCGAACTGGAAATGATCCCGGCAAAGCTGGATAAATACCTTGAACAACGCCAGATTAACTTCTATCCGGAGAAAATCTTTTATTGTCGTTGTCGTAAAGGGATTCGTATTAAGCAAGCTGTTAACCGCCTAAACGTCAACATGCGCTTAGGAGATAAAGGGACTCCAGGTTATGTCGTTGATTGCGATGACACTGGCTTAGATGACTACATCGCCATGCTTGAAGAGTTAGATGTCAGTAACGTTCAGATCCTTCGTCAGAATTACCTGAATATCGCCAACCCGGATAAAGTGTGTTTTGAACTACTGAGTCGTTTCTCCTTTGATGAGAAAGTACTTAACACTGGTATTGTCTTCCACTGCGCCCAGAAGTTGGGATACCTCGAACAGCTAGAGCATAAAATCGTGATGCGCCAGCTTGTTTACCTGAGCGAATTGGATCAAGACAGTTTCGAATACGGCTCTGTAAACCTCACACCTGAATACTTAAGCGACGGTGCTGCGGTGTCAGAGCTTATCGAGTGGGTGGACACTCATAGTGTTCAACCTAACAAGGTCAACATAGAAGTGGTTGAATCAGGTTCAATCGATAACCCTGAGTTACTACAAGAAAACCTGAAACGACTTAAAAACAAAGGATTCCGGTTGGCATTAGACGACTTTGGTGCAGGCCATGCAACGTATAACCAATTACTCACCATGCCAGTTGATACTGTAAAAATTGATGGTTCTCTGGTCCGCAACTGTATTGCTGATCCAGTCAAGCGCACCATCATCGAAGATCTACGGTGCATTGCTGACACACTGAAAATCACCATTGTAGCGGAATGTGTGGAAACCGAGGAAGAAGCCGATTACCTGAAGCAGTTGGGTATCGACTATCTTCAGGGCTATCTGGTTCATAAACCAATGCCTGTGTAACTCCGCTTTAACAGGCCTCTATCGGGGCCTGTTTTTCGCTATGCAGGCAAGATTTCTCCGCCAAATTGCGGTAACATCCTCCCGTCTATCAAACCCTTGGATAACACCGTGACACAAGCCAACGAACCTACCTTTTTCTTCTTTGATTACGAAACCTTTGGAACCAGCCCTGCTCTTGATCGCCCCTGCCAGTTTGCTGGCGTCAGAACAGACAAAGACTTCAACATCATTGGTGAGCCGTTGGTGATTTACTGTCAGCCGCCAAATGATTATCTGCCTCAGCCAGAGGCTTGCCTGATCACAGGTATTACGCCGCAAACTGCGGTCAGTCGTGGCCTGTCTGAGCCTGAGTTTATTGCCAAAATTCACGAGCAGCTTTCAGTGCCAGGAACATGTGCCGTGGGTTATAACAACATCCGCTTTGATGATGAAGTAACGCGCTACACGCTGTACCGCAACTTTTTCGACCCTTACGGCTGGAGCTGGCAGAACGGTAACTCGCGTTGGGACTTACTGGATACCATGCGCGCAGCTTATGCGCTCCGTCCTGAAGGGATTGAATGGCCGGAAAACAGTGAAGGCAATATCAGTTTTAAGTTGGAGCATCTTTCTGTGGCGAATGGCATCGAACACAGCAATGCGCACGATGCGATGGCCGATGTCCATGCCACCATTGAAATGGCGAAAAAGCTGAAAACGTCGCAACCACGTCTGTTTGATTATCTCTATACATACCGAAATAAAAACAAGCTGACACCGCTGATTGATGTGGTTTCCATGAAACCATTGGTGCACGTTTCTGGCATGTTCGGCACTGAGCGCGGTAACACCAGCTGGGTAGTGCCTGTTGCATGGCACCCTGAAAACAAAAACGCTGTCATTGCCGTCGATTTGGCTCGTGATCCTTCGCCATTATTTGATTTGGATACCGACGCCCTTCGTGAACGCCTTTACACTAAACATACTGATCTGGCACCGGACGAGTTACCAGCTCCTATCAAACTCATCCACATCAACAAATGTCCTGTGCTTGCTGAAGCCAAAACCCTGCGCCCGGAAGATGCCGCCCGACTGGGTATTGACCGCCAACAATGTCTGGAGAATCTGAAAAAGCTCCAAGCCAATCCCTCTGTCCGTGAAAAGCTTGTCGCACTTTATGCCGAGAAGCCGGAATATCAATCGTCCGGCAATGTCGATGCCGCGCTTTATGACGGCTTCTTCTCGCCGTCTGATCGCTCTACCATGGATATCATCCGCCAGACCAAACCGGAAAATCTGGCGGCTCTGGATATACAGGTTTCAGATCAGCGTATCAAGCCACTGCTTTTCCGCTATCGAGCACGAAACTATCCCGCTACATTAAGTGACAGCGAGCAGAAAAAATGGCACATGCATCGTCGCGACTATTTCGAGGCTGAGTTACCTGCTTATATGGCAAATTTGGAAGCACTGGCTGAAGCCAATCAAAGTGACGATAAAAAATTTAAGATTCTTAAGTCCGTTTATCACTATGTCGAGTCACTGGTTTCTTAGGCTCTCGACCTAGATTAATTGTTTACCGTGTGATGTTCGCTTTACGCACCTGTATTTTCAGGTGCGTTTCATTTGAATTTCTGTGATTTGAGTCCACACTTTTCTTATAAGAGATTGCCGTGTGGGAAATGAGATGGTCACCAAGGTCAACAGTCGCTGCTACCGATTTTCAGATGTAGATTTCGAACCTGAGAGCCGTTCTCTGTATTGGCGTGACAGCACAGTCACTACCCTGACCTATGAAGAATGCAGACTGCTAGAAATGCTTTGCTACCATGCGGGCGAAGTACTTTCAGCGAGAGTCCTATATACGGCGACCTCATTGCCGGACTCTTCGTTCTCCCAGCATCAAAACAGTATTTGTTCTTTGCTGGCGAAATCCTATCGTCAAGGAGAAAAAATCCTGCCACTGGATGTCGTAGGAGATCATGGTTATCGCATCGCCTTGCCACAAAAAACATATCAGCGACAAGACGAGTTACCGCCCGACCCTTCTCTGCCAGACGAACTCGACATCAACCTGGAAGAGGCCATCGCGGAACCAGAACCCCACCCAAAAACCGCCCATCTTTTCCTGGGTGCTGTCACTTTTTTAGTCGCTGCAGCCGCGGGTGCCGTCTACTTTTTCTAACGTGATGACATGAAACCTAACGGCAGCTTGGACTGCCGTTTTTTGTGTGATCTTCCTCGAATAGAACAAGGTTTCATATACGCTCTCGTAGTAGAATGTCTGTCATTCAGAACAAGCGAGACAAATAAAGTGAACTACCTGATCGGATTTGCGTTGATCGCGCTCTACTACGCGATCGGCAGTCTTATTACGACTTTCCTGCATCTGCCTTTTCCAAGCAGCATCGTCAGTATGTTGTTACTTTTTGTCAGCCTGACCACAGGAGTGGTGCCTGGACGTTGGGTAAAAGATGCCTGCACGCTACTGATCATGGTGATGCCATTGTTTTTTATCCCCGCCAGCATGGGGTTGATGGATCACTTCACTTTACTGGTTTCTGACTCCTTGCCTTTGCTAGGTGCTACAGTGTTGAGCTCGCTGATTGTATTAGTGGTGATGGCTAAACTGCTGGACAAAGATAAGGAAGAGAACTGAGCCATGTGGATTATCGCGACACTGATTGTCTATGCCATTGCCCGACAGATTGCCCTCAAGCTTCGTCATCCTGTTTTCAATCCGCTGTTGATTAGCTTGATAGTGCTCATGCCCATGGTCATTTATAGCGGTGATACCTACCAGATTTATTTTGAGCAGAACCAAATCATTAACTTCATGCTTGGCCCTGCGGTTATTGCATTGGCTTATCCGCTGTATGAACAAATGCATGTCATCCACCGGCATTGGCGAACCATTCTTATTGCCTGCACCTTAGCGAGTTTTGCTTCGATGATCTTAGGTTCACTCATTGCCGTGTGGGTAGGTGGTGACTTACAAATCGCTGCGTCTGTTCTGCCTAAATCTGTGTCAACGCCCTTTGCTTTGAGCACCGCTGAGCACATTGGTGGGATCCCTGCCGTCACAGCGGCGTTGGTAGTGGTCGCGGGGTTGTTTGGTGCTTTGATTGGGTATCCATTGCTGAATGCATTGAAGGTGAAATCATCGCTGGCGAGAGGACTATCCATTGGTGCAGTTTCTCACGCCATCGGCACAGCAAAAGCAGCAGAGAGTAATTATCAGGAAGGTGCCATGAGTTCACTGGCCTTGGTGATTTGCGGCATCATCACCACCATTCTCGCACCCTTTGTGTATCCGATTATTGTGTTTGTTATTAATTACACCACAACATGACAGGCATCAAATGAAATCGAAATCATGTGAGATCACCCTAATTAATGCAATGGAACTAAATGTTGCACATATTAAGTGATTTAAATCACGTTAATTTGGCTATAATTCGCTTTAGAATACTCTCCCATAACAAGAGCATTGGAGCGAACATGCGAGCTAGCGTTCAGGAAGCAATTGCAGCTTTACCTACTCCGTTCAAAGAAGCAGTTAACAAGATCGTTACTGCACCAGAATTTGATGCCACAATCAGTGCCCAAGACTTTGCCGCACTGCTTGAAGAAACTGGACTTTCAGACGCCGAGGCACGCGTTGCCCTCTTGCCAGTAGCCGCCGCCTATTCGGTTGCCCCCATTTCAAAGTTCTATGTTGGCGCCATTGCACGTGGCGAATCAGGCCGCTTGTATCTGGGCGCAAACATGGAATATGAAGGTGTTCAATTGAACCAGTCTGTTCATGCTGAGCAATCTGCCATCAGCCACGCATGGCTGAAAGGTGAAACCCGCCTGACAGATATCACCATCAATTACAGCCCGTGTGGTCATTGCCGTCAGTTCATGAACGAGTTGAGTGGTGCAGAATTGCTGCAAGTCCAATTGCCTGAGCGTGAAGCCAAGCTATTGCACAGCTATCTGCCAGAAGCATTTGGCCCATCTGACCTCGGTGTCGACCAACCCTTGTTAGCACCAGTTAATCACGGGTTAGCCGCAAAAGAAGACGATGAGCTGATTAAGGCCGCTGTTCAAGCCACTAACCGCAGCCATGCGCCATACACCCGCAATCTGAGCGGTGTTGCGGTGCGTGATATCAAAGGCAATGTCTTCACTGGTATGTATGCTGAGAACGCTGCGTTTAACCCAAGCTTGCCTCCACTTCAGGTCGCCCTGAACTTAATGAACCTGGCTAATGCGCCTTTGACTGATATTCAGGAAGTGGTCTTGGTTGAAACCGCCAATGCCAACAACAGTCACCTGCAAGATACCCAGGCGATGTTGGAAGCGCTAAACCCTGATATTCCTTTGGGTTATCTGGCGATTTAATGCCTATTCGCGACACTTAAGTGACAAAACGCCGGATATTCCCGGCGTTTTTACGTTTTCCCCTTCCCATGTACAATTTTTTCGCTAGTATCGGAACACTTTTTCTCTTTCCAACACGCACATGAGCCAACAACACAACCCTATTCTAGGTGCCACATGGATGCTGACCGCCGGTGTCTGTTTCGCGATGGTAAACAGTCTCGCGCAGTATGTGAGCTTTAAAATGCAACTGCCTTCTACCACTGTTGCTTTCATTCAGTACTTCATTGCGTTGATTGCCATGCTCCCTTGGCTGAAAAGTATGGGGATCCGACAGGCACTGAAAACCGAACATCTCGGTATGCACTGTCTGCGAGTCTTTTTCTCGGTGATTGGTATTCAACTTTGGCTGTGGGCGCTGGCTTATCCAGTACCAATCTGGCAAGGCATCGCACTGCTGATGACATCACCACTGTTTGCCACCATCGGATCTGGCCTTTTCCTTGGAGAAAGAGTCGGCCCTGCACGCTGGTTTGCAACGCTGAGCGGCTTTGTGGGCGCCATGATCATATTGGAGCCTTGGTCAGATGATTTTAACTGGGCAACGCTTCTGCCGGTGGGTGCAGCTTTCTTCTGGGCAACCTACTCTCTGATGGTGAAAAAACTGTCGCACTACGATTCGCCAACCACCATGGTGGTTTATCTGCTGCTTCTTATCACGCCATTCAACATTTTGCTGGCAGCGCCAGAATGGACAATGCCAAGCGGTCAAACTGTATGGTTGATGCTTCTGGGCGCAGGCCTTTTGACCGCATTAGCTCAATGGGCGATTGCCAAAGCTTACGCTGTGGCGGATGCTTCGTTCGTACAGCCTTTTGACCATGCAAAGCTGCCACTGAACGTCTTGTTTGGCTTCTTGGTATTTGGCTGGGTGCCACCAGGCCGACTCTGGCTTGGCGCTGCTATCATCATTGCTGCGGTATTCTTTATTACCCATTGGGAAACGCGAAAACCAACAAACCGCTAACTGCCACAGCATCAGATAAAAAGCCGCTCTAATTGAGCGGCTTTTTCTTATGAAGTTTTTCAAAACGTCGCCCAGAACAAAAGGTTTTCAAGTGTCTCAGGATAAAAACAAACGTTTGCGCAAACGTTTGCTTAAGGTAGAATTGCGGCCAGACATTTGAATGATTGGAAGAATATCATGATTGGTACTGCTACCCGTCCTGGCGCAACCCGCGTCCTGCTTTTAGGCTCTGGTGAACTTGGCAAAGAAGTGGCGATCGAATGCCAACGACTCGGCCTCGAAGTCATTGCCTGTGACCGTTATGCTGATGCTCCTGCGATGCAAGTCGCCCATCGCAGCCATGTGATTGACATGCTGGATGGCGATGCTCTTGCGGCGGTGATTGCTCAGGAAAAGCCTGACTATGTTGTGCCAGAGATTGAAGCCATCGCCACTGACCGTCTGGTTGAGCTGGAAAAATCGGGGCTCAATGTGGTTCCTACCGCACGAGCAACACAGCTGACAATGAACCGTGAAGGTATCCGTCGTCTGGCAGCAGAAGAACTGCAGGTTCCTACTTCACCCTACGCCTTTGCAGACAAGCAGGAAGCGTTTGAGCGAGCCATCGAGCAAGTTGGATTTCCGTGCGTTGTTAAGCCAGTGATGAGTTCATCGGGTAAAGGACAGAGCGTAGTAAAATCTGCCTCTGACATTCAATATGCATGGGATTACGCCCAAGAAGGCGGACGCGCCGGCCGTGGCAAAGTCATCGTTGAAGGGTTCGTTGAGTTCGATTATGAAATCACTCTGCTGACTGTTAGTGCCATCGATGGCATTCATTTCTGTGCGCCAATCGGCCACCGTCAGGAAGATGGCGACTACCGTGAATCATGGCAGCCGCAGGCAATGAGTGAGAAAGCACTCAAAGCCGCTGAAGATGTTGCGCGCAAAGTGGTCACTGCGTTGGGAGGATATGGTCTGTTTGGTGTGGAGCTTTTCATCAAAGGCGATGAAGTGATGTTCAGTGAGGTCTCCCCTCGTCCGCATGATACCGGTATGGTGACACTGATCTCTCAGGATCTTTCTGAGTTCGCCCTTCATGTACGCGCGTTCCTGGGCTTGCCCGTAAATGCAATTCGCCAGTTCGGTCCTTCTGCTTCTGCCGCAATTCTTGCGGAAGGCACGTCGGATAACCTGAGTTTTCAGGGACTCACCGAAGCACTGCGTTACAGCGATACTCAAGTTCGCTTGTTCGGTAAGCCAGACATTAACGGCCGTCGCCGTTTAGGCGTTGCACTGGCTACTGATACCAATACAGATTCTGCAGTGAGCAAAGCCGTGAGTGTCGCTTCATCTGTTCAGGTCGATTTCTAAACGCCAACAATCGCGCATAAAAAAACGCCACCTTATTAGGTGGCGTTTTTGTTTACATTACATTTATTACGACTCTATCAACCAGACTTCTTCTGCAAAGAAATCCGCGGTTTTACCTTTAGGTGGTCTATCTGCCTGCTCATCACGATTTAGATGAGTGATCTTATAGCCATTAAACAATCGGCGTACTTCGTCACCCTCGACACTGAATGGAGGACCGTCCATTTGCTCTTGGGGATAATGAAGTGTCACCAACAAGATGCGTCCGCCCGGTTTAAGAAGCGACAACAACCTTTCCGCATACTGTTGACGCAGGGATTCAGGCATGGCTATCAGCGCAGCACGATCATAAATCAGCGGATAGGTTTCTAACGGCGCAGTGAAATAGTCACCGGCATAGATAGACAGCTCATCAAATTGATACAGCTTCATCGTCGGGCTCATCGACGTAACCGTCGGTGTATAAAGGTGCTCAGAAAAAAACGCACGCACTGCAATTTCACTCAATTCGACACCCACTACCTCGTCGTGCTTGCTGGCCAGCCAGCTTAGGTCAATGGATTTGCCACACATAGGAACAAACACCGCCTCTTCACGTTGAGGGTGAAGCAAAGGCCAATACTTAACCAGAAGCGGATTGGTATCCGAGAGATGAAAACCGATGCGATTCTCTGCCCATCGGCTGTGCCAAAATTCCTGATCCATGTTGTTTTTCTCGTTGTTACATTCCACACAAGGGCGACATCTTAACAGTGTCACTCAGCCGGAAAAAACCATTTCTCGAAGGCCAAAAGGATCATATTCGTGATCAACTTCGCGATGTTTTCCAATTTTCTATTGTTTTTTGACTAAATTATAACTACTGTATACACATACAGTATTGGATATTCGTACAGGAAAACATGATGAAACAGTCGTTTGCGATCAACCAATCCGTTCACCACACACACATGACCCGTTCTGCTGTTCGCGAGCATTACGCCCGTCTTGCTGCTGGTGCGCGCAGCTTTCACCAGGCACATCGTTATCAAAGCAATGACGCCTCGATTTCCTGTGATTCAATTTCCTGTCATTTGGTCTCTGTGAATATCTACCAAAACAACATGAGCGAATTGGCTTACCTGCTGCGATTGGTTAAAAGCCTCGCAGAAAGTCATAAGTGGATTACCTTGATTGCGCCGCCATCCAATTTCTCTCTTTCACTTTTTACTCAGGCTGGCATTCAACAATCTCAAATTCGTATTGCTCGTCCAACAGCAACCCACGACGCTAAAGATCTTATGCGTAAAGCACTGGCCTCAGACACCTCTGCCGCTGTGATTGGTTTTGGTGAGCTCAGCCATTTTGCTGAATCTCTATCCGGGACTGAAACCCATACACCAGGATTCGTGATTTCAGGTGTCCCTGAACAACTTCACTAACCTGTACCTCAAAACAATATCGAACACTGCCTCGCGGCGCTTGGAGTCAATATGACTCAAGGGTCTGTTGACCCTTAGTGCCGCGAAACCTTTTTAGAGCCAAGGGCCTGTTGACCCTATATAAATATTCGGGTTTCAACAGCATCACCAACGCATAATTTCCCATTTCTGAACAGATTGTCACCTTAGCCCGTTGCCTATACTCAGCTTTTCCGACGGATCGAACTAGGAATGCTAGGTTTTGAGCAATAAATTGGATTTAAAGGCACTCACTGCCCTTGTCATTGGCTCCATGATAGGTGCCGGGGTTTTCAGTCTTCCCCAAAATATGGCAGCCATTGCCAGCCCTGCTGCGGTTTCCGTTGGTTGGTTGATCACTGGCTTTGGCATGATATGTCTGGCATTGACCTTCCAAGAACTCACATTAAGCAAACCCGATGTTCAGGGTGGCGTGTTCGGCTATGCACAAGCTGGTTTTGGGGATTTGTGCGGTTTTTTTTCTTCATGGGGCTATTGGCTCAGTGCGGCCGTCGCCAACGTTTCTTATCTGGTGATTGTATTCAGCACTCTGGGGCTGTTCTTTGACACGCCGACGTTCAAATTGTTTGGTGATGGGAATACGTTAGTTTCCGTTGCTTTATCATCAATACTTATCTGGCTCGTACACACTTTGGTGTTACGTGGTGTTCAAACGGCTGCCATCGTTAACTATGTAACGACTATCGCCAAGCTGATCCCAATCCTTGTCTTTATCATTGCCACATTTATCGCCTTCAAATGGGACACGTTCACGTTTGATTTTACCGGCCTTAACATCGCCAATCAGCCAAGCCTATTTGATCAAATCAAACAAACCATGTTGATCACAGTGTGGGTGTTTATTGGGGTGGAAGGTGCAGTCGTTGTCTCCAGCCGGGCAAAGAACAACAAAGACGTCGGTCGGGCGACTATTCTGGGCTTACTGATTTGTCTTTTCCTGTATGTGTTCGTCACATTACTTTCCATGGGTGTCATATCAACGCCAGAGCTAGCGAAGCTGCAGAACCCATCAGCCGCTAAAATCCTTGAAACACTGATTGGAGACATCGGCGCGGCGATCATTGGGATCGGGCTAATCATCTCTGTCTCTGGTGCCTACCTAAGCTGGACATTGCTGGCGACCGAAACACCTTACACTGCGGCAAAACTCGGCATGTTTCCCAAAGTCTTCGCTGAAACTAACCAAAATGGCACGCCCACCTATTCACTATGGCTAACAAGTTGTGCTGTTCAGCTATGCCTGATTCTGATGTTTGTTATTGGCGGCGGATATGATGATTTGCTGACCATCGCATCGGAAATGATTTTAGTGCCCTACCTACTCGTAGCAGCCTACTTAATGAAATTGTCTTTCAGTGAGCTTGATACGTTCAAAGTCAAAGCCATTGCATTTCTGGCAACGATTTACGGCATCTGGCTACTTTACGCATCTGGCATTCACCATCTACTGCTTGCTACTCTGCTGTACCTGCCGGGTTTGGCCTTTTACGTTCATGCCATGCGTGAAACCGGTAAAGCCGGTTTTAACGGGAGGAATAAGATTCTGTTGGTTGTGATT
The DNA here is from genome assembly GCF_947387585.1 of Grimontia sp. SpTr1. NCBI lineage: Bacteria > Pseudomonadati > Pseudomonadota > Gammaproteobacteria > Vibrionales > Vibrionaceae > Grimontia > Grimontia sp. SpTr1. Next base: position 78,365 of record NZ_CANDOD010000005.1, on the reverse strand, counting down.
GTTGTCGCCAGTGCTTATGGGGTTTATTTATTGGCTGAGGGCGTCACGCTTTAGCAAGATTTGGTCGTACCCAACAAAAAAAGCGCCACCCAAGTCGGTGGCGTTTTTTGTTAAAGCATGATCTGCAAAAAGTCTCTGTCACCTTCATGTTGAGTAACGAGAGCCCCCGTCTTCCGACGGATTTTCTCCAACTCAGCAGTATCGAGTGCGTAAGGTAGAAAGATGTTCAGCGTTTCAATGTGTTGGCGTTTCGCCTCTTCCACCAGTGTGACAAGGTTAGAAACGTCGCTATAGAGCGATGATAGAGAGTGTGTCACCGATAAAGTGAACGCTTCGCTTGGAAAAAACCCTTCGTATGTTTCGATCTGCTTTCTCTTAAACCGGCCCAATTGTGCCGTCAGAGCTTCAAAAAACGTCCAATGTTGGCGGCTGGATTCGCACAGAAACTGTGTATAGTCAAAGCTCACGACATGCTGGTTTTGCTTATTTGTACTGTCTAAATATCCAGTCATAGCAAATCCCGTTGCTTTCATTATTCTTGAGATATTCCAAGCGACTACTTCTCATTTCGCCCATTGCTTTTAAGTGCCAAACTGACGATTCAAAAGCTGTTCTTTAATGCCTTAAAGCGAGAGAGAAGTCGCTTGGTTAATGTTCAACTTATCACTCACTATATGTGTTTTTCGAGATTAATCTCGCAAATAAACAAGAACTTTGGGCTTGATCAGCGATAAATTTATGTTGTCCAGAAAAACCATCAATCTTATCTACAGCGCTTTAACACCGAGTTAAAAACCACCGAAAAGAGGCTACAAAAAAACCAGCCCGGAGGCTGGTTCTTCAAACTTACGATCTGTGCGCGATTAAAGTGCTTTGTACAGTACTTTGTTACCAGATTGGATACGCTCTACAACACCTTCTTCAGCCAGCTTCTTCAGCGCGCCTGTCGCCCAAGATGCCGCTTTAGAATCTTCCTGACCTGCTGCCAGACCGATACCTTTAGGGTTGATACCTTCTGCGTTCTGACGAACGATGTCCAACACTTGCTGTTGTTTTGGGGTCAGTGAAACGTCTGCAACCACTTTTGCTGGTGCTTCAGTTTTTTGCTCAACTGCCGGCTTTTGAGCTTTAACCGCTTTTACTGGCGCTTCTTTCTTCGCAACAACTGCTGATGCAGATTTTGCTGCTTTGATGTGTTTCTGAAGCTTAAGTTGAACTTTACGTTTGTGAGAGATCTTCATTAAATCGTCCTACTCCGACGTACTGCATTGAAATTTACCGACAGTCTTCTAAAGCGAATACTCGTTCCAAAAGCCCGTTTGGGAAGGCAAAAGCCTTGTTTTACTTCCCTAAACCAGCCTTTTATCACCGCTTCGGTATCAAGCAGAGTTAAAAACAAAGCGCGTTTTATATCAAAAATCCCCCGCGTTTTGTAGCACTAACGACGACTGAGAATGAAAGTTGAGCCAAGTGTCGGAAACTACACTTTATTTTGTTTGGAATTCGACCGATAGTATTCGGTGATCGAACTAAGCTTTAGAGAAGTAATACAAGGAAAGTACCAACCCAGTGAGTAAACGATTGCTGATTTATCCTCCCCACCAGCAGATAGGCAAATATTTCCGTATCGCCGTGTTGATTTTGGCCATGGTGGTGGTGACATTTATTTTGCTCAACCCGCAGGTGAAACCTGTTCCCGCTCTGATTGGGCTCTGCCTTCTCGGATCACTGGGTGTATATATTGGCTATGTGATCGACCAGCAACGCCTCTCCTTTTCACTGTCTGACATGCACATTCAGCACCATACGCCTAAAGGAGGCTGGAGCCTTAAATGGCGCAATATCTATCAAATTGGCATTCCTTCCGTTTCCCATGAAGGCTGGCACCAGTCTTTGCCTTGGTTCGGTGTGAGGCTCAAAGACTATGAACCGTTCCTTGAAGGCATCAGTTATCGCCTTGCAGGCCAAATCATCATGGAGCAGCGCGGGCTCTTGCTTAGCGCCTACCGACGCGCCGAAGAACCAATGAGCAGCAAACTCGAAGACATGATGTTTGACGACACGCCTTACACATCGGCCAGTGGTAAGGTTTACAAAGGTCTGGTGGCGATGTTGGCGAACAGAATGAAGTACACCAGAGAGTTACTGGGGTATGACGTGTTTGTCAGTGAAGATCTGTTGGACAGGCCGCTAGAAGATTTTGTGGGGCTAACGAGACAGTATTTGGCTTCTGCGGGCAGAACACCCGCAGAAGAATAGTTTCTTACCAGATCGGCATGTTATCCGCGACATACGGATTTTGCTGACGCTCAATACCGAACGTTGATGTAGGACCATGACCCGGCACGAAAGTGATGTCATTACCTAGCGGGAACAGCTTGTCCTTGATTGAACTGATCAAGGTTGCATGGTCCCCTTTAGGGAAGTCTGTGCGCCCAATGCTGCCATTGAACAGAACATCACCGACCCACGCCATACGATCTTCTTCACTGAAAAGCACAACGTGACCAGGCGTATGACCTGGCGTGTGAATCACTTTCAGTACGCTTTCACCCAGTGTCACTTCATCGCCGTCTTCCAGCCATTGGTCTGGGTCAAACGCTTCAGTCCGCGCAAAACCAAACATTTCGCTTTGCGCTGGCAGCGCCTGCAGCCAGAACGCATCTTGCTTTTCTGGGCCAATCACAGGCACGTTGTAAGCCGCACGGACTTCTTCAGTTCCACCAACATGATCCAAATGGCCATGAGTCAGAAGCACTTTAACCACGTTCACACCGAGCTCGTTAACCTTTGCCACCAGTTTGGACACGTCACCACCTGGGTCAACCAGCGCCGCTTCGTTGGTTTTATCACACCAGATGATGGAACAGTTTTGCTGGAACCCCGTAACAGGAACGATTTCGTACTTCAAAGCCATAAGAAAATCCGTATAAATGCAAAAATCAGCGAAAGCATATCACGCCCGCGTTCTCATTTTAACGAGAACCGTTCCTTTAGAGGGGCGCATATACGCGCGCCAATCACATTTCAATGAAGTTCAATATGATCAAGGAATTGGAAAGAATGCTGCTGATTTTGTCATCAACTTGCAAACAGTCTGACACCAGTCTGTCACCCCTTTGACAACTCGCCTTCATGTAAGCGCACTACATTGAGCATCGACAGTTGATTCGTTTTGAACATCAAATGGATGCCTATGAACCCTATCTCTGTGCGAACTGTGTGGATTTCTGATCTGCACCTGGGAAACAAGGATTGTAAAGCGCAATACCTGCTCGATTTTTTAAATCGACATACCGCAGAAACCATCGTACTTGTTGGTGATATCGTCGATTTTTACTCGATGAAGTCCAGCCACCACTGGCCGGAATCCCACAGTCAGGTGCTTTCTCTCCTCTTGAAACGTGCCCACGATGGTACACGCCTCATCTACATTCCCGGAAACCATGACGTTGCGGTACGGGACTATCTCAAGTTCGATTTTGGACGTATCGAAGTACGTGCCCGTTTCGAGCATGAAACCGTCACCGGAAAACGGATTGTCGCCGTGCACGGCGATGAGTTCGATAACGCCGTATGCCACAGCCGATTGACAGAAATCGCCGGCTATGTCGGCTACGACTTCCTGCTTTTCCTGAACAGATGGTGGGCAAGGCTTCGTCGTAAAGCCGGATTCCAGTACTGGTCTCTAGCCTCATACATCAAGTCAAAAGTCAGTTCCGCCAATGTCGCCATTCAGCGTTTCGAAAATGCTGCAGTGCAATTCGCAAGACGGCGTGGTGCAGACGCCATTGTATGTGGACACATTCATCACCCGGACATTAAGCGGTTGGAAGGCACCTTCTACTTCAACGACGGCGACTGGATTGAGAACTGCACCGCTTTGCTCGAACAGCACGATGGCACCATTCAGCTTATCCGATGGACTGAAAAATCCACATTACTTGCGGAAACTGACGCCTTTGTCGACCCAGAAATGAATAGATTCCGTGAAGAGAAAGAAAGCATAGAAGCAGCCTGATGAGCGAAAAACGCTCAGGGGCAAAAGGAAAGATATGTTTAGCATTGATGATGTCATTACAAAGAACTACCCAAGTATCGCTGACAAGCGCTGGATTTCTCGCCCTGTCAGCTCAACACTTCGTCGCTTACTTCACGAGGAAGCGTTTCAGAGCTTTGCGGAAAAATACCCTTATCTGAGAGGCTTTGAGTTCGTCGAACAGGTGCTGGATTATTTTCATTTCAGCTATGCCACCAGCGACCGCGAACGAGAGCGTATTCCTTCCACTGGCCGCGTCGTGATTATCGCCAACCATCCCATCGGTTCGCTTGACGGCCTCGCATTGCTAAAACTGGTTCGTGAAATTCGGCCGGATGTCAAAGCGGTCGCTAACAACTTATTGATGCAGATTGAGCCAATGCACAACTGTTTGCTGCCAGTGAATAACATGTCTGGGAGAACGCCAAAAGAGAATCTGCGCAAGATTGATGATTGGCTGGAAAATGACGGCGCGCTGATTATTTTCCCCGCAGGCGAAGTCTCTCGTTTCAGCCCGACCGGAGTGAAGGACAAAGCCTGGCATCATGGTTTTCTGAAAATGGCGACCAAAGCCAAAGCGCCTATCTTACCTATTCATGTTGATGGTCGAAACTCAGCGGTGTTTTATGGCGCTTCCATGGTCTACAAACCCTTGTCTACCCTGCTGCTGGTCAACGAAATGTTTGGACAGGAAAACAACACCATCAATCTGACCATTGGCGAAGCCATTCCGTTTGCCAGCTATCATGCCAGCGCCAATCTTCCCCCAAAAACGCGAGTGAAGCTGTTCCGAAAGCACCTCTACAGCATCGCGAAAGGCAAGCCAGGTGAATTCCCCACCGAGTCGGCTATCGCTTCCCCCGAGCCAAGATTGAAACTGGCAAAAGAATTGGAACAGAGCGAGCGACTGGGCGAAACACCCGATGGAAAATCCATCTACCTTTATCGGTACAAAGACGAATCCCATGTCATGCGTGAAATTGGCCGTTTGCGAGAAGTGGCGTTCCGCGCTGTGGGTGAAGGCACAGGGCAACGCCGCGATATCGACAAATACGATCAGCACTATTTCCACCTGGTGCTTTGGGACCCCAAAGCCATGGACATTGTCGGCGCTTATCGTTTCTGTGATACCCAAGCCGTTATCGCGCAGCATGGGCTAAAGGCAGTGTATACCCATACCCTGTTCGACTACGGAGATGGCATGTCAGACGTGCTGAACAAAGGTTTGGAGCTTGGTAGAAGCTTTGTGCAACCTAAATACTGGGGCAAGCGCAGTCTGGATTACCTCTGGTTGGGAATTGGTGCATTTCTGGCGAAGCACCCTCATTACCGCTATCTCTTTGGCCCGGTCACCATCAGCAATGCCATGCCACAGGCCGCGAAGGAGTTACTGATTTTCTTCTACAGCACCTACTTTGGTGCACATGCGACCATCGCGCGTTCCAAGCGCCCTTTCAATATCGACAGCCAGAAAGAACATGAACTGCTTGTCCATTTTTGTGGCGATGACTATCAGAAAGATCTGAAGACACTCAAAATGCTGCTCGATAATCTGGGGACGGGCATTCCTACCCTCTATAAGCAATACAGCGAACTTTGCGAACCGGGCGGCGTACAGTTTCTGGATTTCAGTATCGACCCAGACTTTGCCGACTGCATTGATGGCTTAGTGATGGTGGATATGACCAAGCTGAAAGAGAAGAAACGTCAGAGGTACATCTCTCCGCACATGAGAGAAATCGAACTGGTTTAAGAACTGAAAAAGGCGCCGAGGCGCCTTTTTAAATCTTCGATAGTTAAGACCAGCTGCGAACCGGCCCAGTATCAATATGAATGAAGCCGCTACGCGGATAATAACCAACGCCACCAGCCTGAAGCTCCAAGGCGGCTTTGCGCAATTTAGACAAAGATACATCTTCAATGAAGAAGTCGATGGCCTGTCCTGTGGTGTGGTAACTCTTCTTAGCCTGACCCCCGCCATTTTTACGCAGCATTTCATTGGTCGCTGGGGAACGATAACCCGACACCATAGTGATTGGGTTTCTGGCATCGACAAGGTCATAAATCGCCGCAAGTTGATCGTAGAGTTTCGGATCCATCTCGGTAGAAACATTACGTCTGTGATCACGGCATAGCTGATTCAGCACAGCCAATTCTTTGTCTACATACTGCTTACCATTGAAATAGCAAACATCAGCATGTTCACCGGTATTAATGCTCAACATGTCTATATTTCGTGGTTTACCGACTGCCAACGGCAGAGCGAGCGCCGTTTGAGGTAAGGCTGCCGCCACTAAACACGCCGCACCGCCCAGTATTAGGCGACGACGCTGGGTATCCAAACCGTCCATAACAACTAACAATTTCCCACAAAGTACTAAATAAACAATCAGAGTTGCTAACTACACCAAATCCCGCGCTTTTCCTGTGGCAACTCTTAAAAACAGTCGGAATTTATCGACAATGAAAACGTTAATCAAACCCCAAAATGTCTCGATAATGAGCGAGCTACTGTAAATAACACCATTTCCTGATGATTTTCAGCGGGTTTTAGACTTTGTCAGGAGAGTGTAAAAATATGCAATTGTGGTAAGCATCACACTGACACTCACCACAATCCGGTTTGAAGCGGCTAAGACTGCTGGTTTTTAGCGGTTAATGAAAAGGCTGCGTTGCGCTTAGGGCGTGCGTCGTAGTGGTAGACGTCTTCACGAAACTGTACTTCACCGTCGTCATTCACCCACGCAGTCTGATAAATGGTATGAACTGGGATCTTCTTACGCAGCGATACCCACTTAGTCTCGGGAATACGCTGGTAATATTCGTAGTCACCAAACTCCAACCCAGATCGGCTCAACAGCACCTGCGCCAATATCTCCGCTTTCTGTACTCTGATACAGCCTGAGCTGTATGCGCGGCGCGATTTGCTGAACAAACCTTTGGCTGGCGTATCATGCAAATAGATAGCATTGCCATTGGGTGTATTGAACTTGTAGCGGCCAAGCGCATTGAAATTACCCGGTGACTGTTGAAGACGGTATGGGAAATTATTCGGGCTCACGCTCTCCCAATCAATCTCTTCAGAGGAAATCACTGACCCATTTACCCAGCTACTCAGGACGGTATAAGAGTGTTTATCCAAATATTCGTTGTCCTGTTGCACCTTGGGTAAAATGTCTTCACGCATGATCTTAACTGGCACATTCCAACTCGGATTAAAGACAACGGAATCTAGGCGCGATTCAAACAGTGGTGTCCTTCGGCTTGGTCGACCGACAACCACTTTGCTGTCGAGCACAAGTTGACTGTCCATCCACAGTTCCATTTCGTAGTTTGGAATGTTTACCAGAATGATTTTTTCACGATCTGTCGGCCACAAACGCAGACGCTCCATATTCAAGGCAAGAATTTGGATCCTGGAGTTCACCGACATATTCAACCAACGACGCGTCTTGTTGCCGATAACACCATCTCGCTTCAAGCCATGTCTTTCTTGAAAACGTTTGACTGCTTCAACCAACACGGCATTGTAAAAACCCACTTGCTCTATCTTCAGGCGTTGCGCGTCATAGGTACTCAAAACACCCTGGCGCTCAAGATTGGTGATGAGGTTATCCGGATTTTCGAGCTTTGCGCCGTGCTTGATCAGCCCACCCTGCGTCACCTTCGGCCAGTACATGGATTCTTGATCCTGGAGAGCAACAATCGCTTTTGCCATTTCACGGTACTGAGGCGTATCCGGACGCAACTTAAACACAAAATCATAAAGTTCGTTTCTGCTGGCAGAAACAATCAGATTATTGGTTTGAGTGAGCGTTGGTCGCGGCAAAGCATCACTGATATCCGTACCGAAATACCAACTCTTACCAAATTCAGGAATCGATTCGATGTAGCCAATCAGTGCAAGAAGGCTGTCAGTGGCGAATACGTCGTACGCACGCCAATCACCACTGGCTCTTAGCTGACGCAATATAACCGCACGCCATTCAAAATCCTGACTGATCCCAGCCAGCGAGATAATGTTTATCTGGGTTTCAAGCTCGTCTTTTGCACGGTAGTCATGCCAGATAGGAGCATAAGAGAAATATTCATAAATTTTAGCGACGTCATAAGTGAAATTGACGACACCTGGCTCCGGCTCGGCCTGTTTGACCCACAGCACGGCTTCTTTAGAGACACTATTAGGTGACTCCATAGTTTCCAATGCGTTAGCGGCCAATGGCATGGCAACATATACAAACAGTGCCTTGATAAGCGTACGAGCAGAAAACATGCGCTACCTCCGGTTAGAGATCATAGTATGGCAAATGGCGCGGTTTTCGCTGGCGGAATTTTTATGAATATTGGAAAACAAAGGGTTAGAAAAGCATCATCCTAAAGCATGACCCAATGATTATCCCAAACGACGCTAGAAGGCTGAAAAGCAATACTTTTTTGATGATTACGTATGACTAATCGCCCACTACCCGCACTGAGAGCAAAAAGGTCCTTCTCCGCAGCCGCACCCGAGGCATCGATCAATGATCCCATCTCAGTAAGTACGCCTGAGGCTAAGTCCCAAATTCCAAAACAATTTCCACGTGGAGAAGTCGCAACTATCTGCGATTCTGTACACGCAACACTGCCAATGTATTGCTGAAAACGCGTCCACTGTTCTCTACTGGCTTTGAGATGCGTAATGTCACGTCCTGGTCTTTTTATTGACAATAATGGAACGATGTTCTCAGCGTCTCCTTGATATTGCTGCGCAATCACCACGTCATCTTTTGGGCTCAATGCCAAGTGGCGAATACTCAGTTTTGGATCTTCTAAGGTGTATTTCTCTTTCACCTGTCCTGACTCAATATCCAACAACGCCAATGACGGCTGCATCGAATCCAGATTCAATTTCTTCCTGCCTTCAGTGCGGATCCCACCAACAGCGACTGCCAGAGTAGTGCCATTGATAACCTTCATTTCATGAGGACCGATACCAAAGCCAGAAATTTCACGCACACGGGTCAATGAGCCATTTCGATGGGTGTGATAAATGCCAATACTGCCTTCACTCGTTGCGATATCTCCCTCTACGACAAAGAGTTGGTTTCTTAGTACGTCGCCGTGCCCGTAGAAGAATTTTCCAGCTGGCGGCGAAGTCGTGTTGCGAACGGCGCCTGTTTCCAGATCGACGCTTTCAATGAATTGTCCTGGACGCCGCGCAAACACATAGGCAAGCGATCTATTCTGGTTTATTGCTATGCCGTGCCCACGTCCGGGTAATGAGGTTTGGAAGCAAACCTCCCCATTTGAATTCGCTGCCGTTACCGCGAAACTTCCGTCTGATGTTTTGGCACAGCCAAGAAACGCTGGTTTGGCTTTATCGGCTTCATTCAGATAAACACGCCAACCACCAGCTAAAGCTCCTGTAGTAAGCAAACCCAATGAAGACAATAACAAGCGGCGACGCTTTTGGCTCATACTCACCCTTTAGTCTCCATCCGTTGAATTAAACCCAACCACCAAGCCCAACGTTGGCCCTACTTCGTCACTCAGTGCGGTTTGCAGATAATCAATGTTGTTAGCAACAATCATCAATGACTGATAGCCCGACTTATCTGCCAGTAGCGGTGCCATTGACATGCTTTCCGGAACACTTTTCACCGCCGACTCGAAATGGAAATCCAAACGGTGAGCAAGTTCGGTATGTCCTTTTTCAACCAACAGTGGTTGGAGTATGGATTCGTACCGTTGTTGTAAAGACACCAGTCCATCTCTCAAAAACGCATTCGATTGACCAGAGCGCCAAGCCTGAGCCTGATAAGGCTTGGGGAAACCCGGCTTGCCCATTGGTAATGATAAGGTCTTTGAAATTGCATCGAGTTGGGAGGTCACGCTGCGAAGCGTCTCTGCTTCCAGTTGCTTCCCAGTCAGGTCATTCCAAGGGTTGACCTGCCACGCGCTGTCCAGCGCCTCTGCTGATTTCACACTTCGACCGACTACCGACAGCGTAAGAGGACAACGCATTTCCATGGACTCGACATCTGCCTCGTCAAACAGCAACCATTCAATCGCGCCAAGCCCCTGCACAGCAACACTTTGCTGAGCCAACTCATCAGCAGTTGGAACCGCATCTTTCTTCAAGAGCTGGGTCAACTGACGACCCGTAGTGTTTTTCTTGTCAGGATAAAACTGGATGTTCCAACTGATCGACATAGCCGCTTCGTTGCCAGAATTCCCTCCCACAAAAGGCTGCCAAGCCCTCATGGTTTCGATCCACATGCTCTGCGCTTGATTCAGTTTTTCTTCAGAAGGTGTTTTGCAGAGTCCACGAACACTTCCTTCCAACGCTCTTGCAGCTTCGAGAAATCGCTTAGTGGATTGCTTTTGCATCTCCCACATTACCAGCTCACTCTCTTTCAATGCTGCTTCACTGAAACAACCCGACAGTAGTGACAGCGTCACGCTTAGCGTGAGTGTTTTCATTGGTGATTGAACAAACATGGCTACCGCTCCTACAACGAATTCAGGAAAGCAATCAGGGCTTCGCGCTGCGTTTTATCGAATCCCAAAACGTGTTGTTTGCTGTTCTCGGCTTCGCCGCCATGCCACAGAACCGCTTCCATTACGTTTCTTGCCCGCCCATCATGCAGATACTCGGTATGTCCATTCACCTCTTCGGTGTAGCCCAAGCCCCACAACGGCGCAGTTCGCCATTCCTGCCCGTTGGCAATGAATTCACCGCGGTTGTCTGCCAATCCTTCACCCATGTCATGAAGCAGCAAATCTGTATAAGGATGAATAATTTGATTGCTCAGCGCTGGCCTATCAGTGCGCTCTCCGGTTTGAAGCGTTGATTGATGGCAACTTTCACAGCCTGCGTCGGTGAAGAGCTTCTCCCCTAGTTGCACTTTGGGATCGTCGAGGTTTCGACGCATAGGCACAGCTAGATGCTGGGAATAGAACTCAACGAAATTAAGCACCTTTTCTGTGACTTCAGGGGTACCGCCATTTGGCAGCCGTTCACAGAGTGTTTGGGCTGAAGTGCAGTTCTCCGCGGGGAACAAAGCACTGGTTAAGCCAAGATCACCATTAAATGCCGCCGCGTTTTGCTGCATCAGTGTGGGTTGGCCGGCTTTCCATCCAAAGCGTCCAACGACGGTTTTTTCCTGCAGAACATCCCACACTTCGTTTGGACGCCCTGATACGCCTTTGCCCTCTTTGATTTGCGCTTCGGCAATACCCCTCATCGTTTGCTCAGTGACAGACTCAAGCAAACCAAGACCAATCATAGGTGGCGCCATACGAACAGATTTCTCTATCTGAGGGTGCATGTCTCCGTAATTGAGATCTTCGATAGTGATGACAGGTTTTCGAAGCTCTACCGAATAACCGTCTTTGAACGTTTCATTGTGTTTCTCGAAACTCAGGGCAATCCGACCTTCTGGCTTCTCCCCCGGAAGTGCGAAGTCCTGGAGTTGGCCGCCATAAACCGGGTCAGGGATGTTACCTGACATGATCAGCGCTTTTTTCTGCGCATCTGTCATTGCAGGGATACTAAGGCGGATCAGCATAGAAACGGCGTTGTCATCGCCCGGTTTGGGTAAATGACCGCGCCCATCTTTGATATGGCAGTTCTGGCAACCATTTGTGTTGAAAAGTGGGCCCAGTCCATCCCTTGCATCCGTCGAAGCAGGCGCACTTACCCAAGGGTTTCTGAAAAAGCTGTTACCGACGCTGAAGTCGATGCGCTCAATCATAGGAAGGTTGGTGGCAGGTTGTGAGAAGGCATTGACACCCTGCTTGTTGGTCGTGGTATCTCCACCGGATTTGATAGCAGAGGCGTTGGCAGAACAGGCAATTACAGCAAAAGCGAAAGGAATATATTTCATAACGACATTGAAACCAGCTAAACGACAGAAGCCTCCCTAAGGCCTAAAACCCAGGGAGGCTTGGTAAAACATAAGAATCAAACTCAGAACTGATGATCAGCGCTGTCAGGGTTCAGGTTGGAAATCCCTAACTCCGCAGCGACCGTTTCAATGCTGCGGGTTTGTTGAACCAGTGCCGAAATGGCGTTGTTCACCAGCTTGTTACCATCAGCGTTGTCGGACGCAATAAGCTGGTCAAAATGCACATTGTCTTTCTCAGCAGATTCTACGAGTTGGTAAACGGCAGTGCGGGCAGAGTCGAAATCAGCTTTGATTTGTGCAGCCGCTTTATCGTTTTTCTTCTTCACCATATCCAGCAGTGAAGGGCCCGTCAGTTCAGAACCATCAATACGCTGATAAGAGCCAGTCAGTACGTTGTAGATACCTTGCTCGTTGTAATAGTGGGAGTTGTGCGTGTTGTCAGAAAAACAATCATGCTCGTCTTCCGTCGAGTTCGCCTCTAACGCGACTTTCATGCGTTCGCCTGCCAACTCACCGAGTGAAAGTGAGCCCATGCCAAACAGCATCTTACGCAGACCGTTTGTGGTGTCTTCTTTCAAAAGGGTTTCGCGGTAGTTGCCTGACTCATTCGCAGACCATTGCTTTTCCATCCAAGTTAAATCTTCTATGAGCAAATCAGAAGCGGCTTTCAGGTATTCACGTCGGCGGTCACAATTGTTGTTGGTACATTCTTCGCCGTAGGCAAAATCAGTGTAAGGACGCTCACCCGCACCAGATTGAGTGCCATTCAGATCCTGACCCCAAAGTAAGAACTCGATAGCGTGATAACCTGTCGCCACATTCGCTTCAGACCCACCAATTTCGTTCAAAGAAGCCAATAACTCAGGCGTAATAGCGGTGACATCCAACTTCTCGCTACCCACCTGAATGCTAGTGTTAGACACGATGTTCGCTACTGCACCACCATTACCCAGTTCGTATTGATAATCCGTTGCTACATAGTCAATCAGGCCTTCATCCAGTGGCCAAGCATTCAGCTGACCTTCCCAGTCGTCCACAATAGCGTTACCAAAACGGAATACTTCAGATTGTTGATAAGGTACGCGTGCAGCAACCCAAGCTGCTTTTGCAGCATCTAGGTTGGCTTGAGATGGAGATTCGATGAGGGCTTCAATCGCGGAATCCAACTTCATCGCAGATTGTTGCGCATCACTGTAAACAGCGTGCGCCAGATTTGCGTAGTGGTTTACGACTTCGTCCGGCGTTGCCGCCATTGCAGTGGTTGAAACAGAAGAAAGAACCCAAATAGAGCTGGCAATTGCCAAAGTGGAGCGCTTCATAATCATTCCTTGAATGCGTGTAGTTGTAACAAATTATTGCGATCGACAACAATTATTACATTCACACTCGAGTAAATTCAAATGATATTGATAGTTTTTATCATTTAGATTGACCAAACGTAATCATTCGTTGAAATTTTGGGACTTTCATTTTATTTCAAGGATGAATGAGAGGTTCGGGTGAAGGTTCGTGTCACATCGCTTGAGACAGATTGAGCCTTGGGTGTAAGGTTGACCTAAAGTTAAAGTGAGAAATACAAGTTAATATCCGATAATCGCTGGGATTTTTCCTTCAACAACGGCGCACATTCTGCTGTGAATCAGTGATGAAAGTCTCCGTCTTTTAAGCTTATTGCCCTATCAGCAATATTCCTGTGTAAAAGGTCTTTAAATCTTGATCTTTTATACCGATAATCCCCGCGATTTTTAACATCCTGCTGTCTAAAGGAGAGGCTTCTATGGAGAAGCACGAAGAGGTTCTGGTTGCACTACGACAAATCATCCGCGCTATCGATCTGCATTCTAGAAAACTGAATAAAGAAGCAGGTTTGACAGGACCCCAGTTGGTTCTGATGCGTGCAATCCAGGAACTGGGCGAAGTCACCATTCGTCAGCTTTCCAACCACACCAACATGAGTCAGGCAACAGCGACCACAATTCTTGATCGCTTGGCCAACCGTAACCTGATTGTGCGTGTGAGAAGTAATCTGGATAAGCGTAAAGTTCATGCCCATTTAACACCTGAAGGTGTGAAAGCATTAGAGCAGGCTCCAAAGCCTTTGCAGGAAAGCTTTATTTCCCGCTTCCAGTCTCTCGAAGAGTGGGAACAGTCCCTACTGATCTCTTCTGTCCAGCGCATCTCTTCGATGATGAACGCTGACAACATTGACGCAGCACCGCTTTTGGAAGTGACACCTCTTACATCCGCCGAGCCTGTACGCTCTGAGTGATGAAAAAACAGGATCGGAAAGAGCCCATTCGGGCTCTTTTTTTATGCTCGCTTTTCCCTTCGTCCGAAACTCACTATTCCCGTCGTTAGGGCAGTACCAGCAAAGATCGTTAATCCCCCCGCCAACATTCTCGGTGTGATGATTTCCCCCAGGAAGGCAACACCCCAAACCGCAGCAAATAGCGGAATAAGGAAAGTGACTGCGATCGTATTGGTTGGCCCTACCCTGCTAATCAGTCTAAAAAACAGGATGTAAGCAAAGCCGGTAGATGCAATCCCCAAAATGGCTGCCGCGATCCAGGCTGCAGAATCTGGCGCAGTTTCTGGCCAAAAAAGCAGTCCCAGAGGCAGCAGAACAATTGTTGACCCAACCTGACTGCCTGTTGCTGTCACCAATGGTGGAACTCCGGTCAGGAATCGCTTTGTATAACTCGCGGAGATGCCATACATCAAAGTAGCGCCCAGCACAGCAACGACCGGCCAACCCAGACCTTGATCGCCAAAATCCAGCTTGCCCCAAACCAGGATGATCACCCCTAGTACACCCAGTAACAAACCCAATATCCGATCACGGTTCAGCGACTCGCCAAGCCAAAGATAGGCAATAATCGCCCCCCAGATAGGCGTACCTGCATTCACAATAGATGCAAAACTCCCGGTCACACTGACCATGGCATAGGCAAAAAGAATAAATGGAATAGCCGAACTAAAAAGCCCGACGACACAAGCGTGAAACCAATGCTCACGGAAAGCGGCGGTATGCCCTTTGAGTTGTAATAGCGGAAGCAAAAACAGTGCGCCGAGGCCAACTCGCACCAGTATTAAAGCCAATGGGCCAAAGTCCGGCACTGCATAACGAATAAGGATGAATGAGCCTCCCCAAAGTGCAGCGAGTAGCATTAACTCCATCACATCCAGTTTTTTCATTTCCATATTTCCCTGCTTACATACCGTACGGTGAAGCGTATCCGAAGAGTCACAAAACCACTGGCCGGATACGGTACTCTCTACTGCTCACAATAAAGACACTATTTTTCTGTGGATTAAATTAGCCTCCGAACCACTAACCTTTTCAAACCATTAAATATTTGCATTAGACGCTGCTAAAACATAGAGATCCACACACTCAGACCTGATTGAAATTTGGCTTTAAGCATCTAGTTTTATATTTGATAACCGAAAATCTTATGTGGAAGATTGCCTGTGGAAAGAAGCATTCTCGTCGTTGACGATTCTGAAGCTATTTTACTGATGGTGAGATCTCTATTATCAGAAATTGGTGAGAATAATGTTCACACTTTCAGTAACCCCTACAAAGCGTTAGAAGAACTACGTCGCGCGCCCAACAAATATGACATTGTATTCACCGATCTCAACATGCCCTCTATTGATGGAATGGCGGTGATTAGAGCTTTAGGAAAAATGAAATTTACCGGAGGTGTCTCAATCGTGTCTGGGCTGGACGCAAGGATTATTGAACTGGCGAGTTCAATTGCTCGTCAGCAACAGGTTTGTCTGTTGGGCAATATTGCAAAGCCCATTAACAAAGACGCACTGCAGCTAACTCTGGACAGATTAACTCACTTTGAAGAAAGAAAATTTCTGGACTACCAGAGAATGTCTCCCTCTGAGCTCATCGACTGTATTACGCACCGACAGGTAGTACCCTACTATCAACCAAAATTGAACTCACAAAACAATCGCGTAGAAGGTCTGGAAGTGTTAGCCAGGATTCAAAAGCCAGGTGAATCCAACGCTATTTTACCGGGTCGTTTCATCCCAACAGCCATTGAAAATGACTTGATTGACCTCCTCACAATGCAGCTGGCAGAGATGACAGCGTCAGACATTAAAGAACTGTCAGATATCTTTGGAGAAGATGTCACAATAAGCCTCAATTTGTCTGCCTCACAGCTGGCTGATTTGGAAGTACCCAATCGATTGGAGTTTCTTTTTGAAGCACACGGTATCGACAAGTCCCGCGTCACTCTGGAAATCACAGAAGAATATGCACTGAAAAGCTCCGAACAAATGGAGTCTCTTAACAGACTGAGAATTCGGGGACACGGTGTATCACTTGATGACTTCGGCACAGGTTTCACCAACATCCAACAACTGCGTACATTGCCTTTCACCGAGATTAAAATCGACCGAACCTTGATAAGCAAAATTCATCAGGACCAGTTCAGCCAGGTTATTGTTCAGTCATTGGTGAATATTATGGATAAGTTCGATGTCAAATTAGTTGCTGAAGGAATCGAACAAATCGAAGAGTTAGAATACTTGCATTCCAACTACCCAGAGATGTTGCTCCAAGGCTTTCTCATTTGCCGCCCTAGACCCATAGAGTCGCTAAGAAGTTGGTACAACAGTTGGTTGAAAGGAATTGGCGCCAGCATAAGTTCAGACGGAACCAACCGCTAACGCTGAAGTGCAAAAAAGAAATGGCCTACGGCACACCGTGACCCTTGCTTGCAACCCAAATGCGATACCACTGCTCACGACTCAGTTCGACTGACATTGCCCCCACAGCAGATTCCACACGTTCAATCTTACCCGAGCCAACGATTGGCAAAGGCTGACTTGGATGACGGATAACAAAGCCATAAATCACCTGCTCCATCGTTATACCGAGCTCCTCAGCAATTTCTGGCAGCGTTGCTCGCAGACGAATGGCTTGCTCAGAATCCGAAGAGAAGACCTCCCCACCGCCCAAACAAGACCACGCCATTGGACGAACACGCAATTGCTGCATTAAATCCAGAGTACCATCGTGTGCGACGTCGAAATTAATTGGATTGATTTCAACCTGATTCGTCACCAGAGGCTTATCCATGCGGGATTGCAGCAGGTTAAACTGAGAAGGTGTAAAGTTAGAGACACCAAAGTGCTTCACCTTACCGGCGGTATGAAGCTTCTCAAATGCAACAGCCACTTCATCAGCATCCATCAAACAATCAGGGCGATGGATCAAGAGCACATCCAGACTATCCACGCCAAGACGGGAAAGACTGTTGTCGACTGACTGCAGAATATGCGCTTCTCCGGTGTCGTAGTGGTTAATTTTACGCTCCGGAGCACTCTGACTCACCAGCTTGATGTCGCACTTGGAGACAATCTCCATGCTATCGCGTAGTGAAGGCTCCAGCTTCAGCGCTTCACCAAACAGCGTTTCGCACTGATAGCCACCGTAGATGTCTGCGTGGTCGACCGTGGTGATACCCAGTTCAAGGTGCTTTTTGATAAAGGTAAGGCGCTCTTGTGGAGACATTCCCCATTCACCTAGGCGCCAATAACCTTGAACGAGCTCTGAAAGCTCTGGCCCTTGCGGCGCTATTTGTGCCCGTTTAATCGCAGTCACTCAACCTACTCCTGTTATTTGAGTATCTCCTTTGCAACATCAGCAAAGGTGGAAAGCCAACAATGTAACATGGGCCGCAAATTGAAAGCACTTTGCCGTCCAAAAAATGATTCAGCTCTGAGCCCAAAAAGTGTTTTATTTCCTCAGCTTGTTCGATATATATTCGAGAAGACCCGCGCGTAAGGATACGAATATGAAAACCATTGGCTTAATTGGCGGAATGAGTTGGGAGTCGACAGCGACTTACTACAGGTTATTGAACCAATACACTCGGGAAGCTTTAGGTGGTCATCACTCCGCGAAAATCCTGATGAGCAGCGTCGATTTCGCCGAAATTGAGGCTCAGCAACGCGCTGATGCTTGGGATGAATCTGCAAAACAATTAGCAGGAGAAGCAAGAAAGCTTGAAGCCGCAGGCGCTGACTTTATGCTGATTGGTACCAACACCATGCACAAAGTGGCTTCTGAAGTTCAAGACGCGATTTCCATTCCTCTCCTGCATATTGCCGATGCAACCGCTCAGAAGCTCAAAGAAGATGACATCAAGCATGTTGGTTTGTTAGGAACACGCTTTACCATGTCACAGCCATTCTACAAGGAGCGTCTTACTTCCCACGGTATTCAGGTGACTGTTCCGGAAGGTTGGCATCAGGACATTGTTCACGAAATTATCTACCAAGAACTGGTTCAAGGTGAGGTAAACACGCATTCCCGCAAACAGTATCTTTCTGTTATCGATGCACTTAAAGCCCGTGGGGTTGAAGGTATTATATTGGGATGCACTGAAATAGGGTTGTTGATCCAGCAGCAGCATACTCCTATTCCTCTCTATGACACCACTGAACTGCATGCAGAAGCAGCAGTTAAACTAGCACTGTCTGAGTTCAGCAAGGATGCAGTATGACAATTCGAGCAGTACAGGCCGGAGATCTTCAGGCCATTAACGACATCTACAACCACTATGTGCGTGAAACCTCGATCACTTTCGATTACGAGCCATGGACAATCGAACGACGTAAAGCCTGGCTGGAAAAGCTGAAAAACAGTGAGGGTTACTACCATGTACTGGTCAAAGAGAACGAGCATGGCGAAGTGATTGGATTTGCCTATAACAGCGAGTTCAGGGAAAAACAGGCCTACAAAGTCAGTTCTGAAATCACGATCTACCTCCACCCCGGCGTGCGTGCCAAGGGTTTAGGATCAGCACTGATGGAGGCTCTTTTGGACAAAATGTTATCTTCTCCGGTGTCTAGAGCTTATTCTGTGATTACTTTACCGAACCCTGCCTCAATTAAATTGCACGAAAAATTTGGCTTTCAACAGGTTGGGCTATTGACTGATGTTGGCTATAAATTTGACCAGTATTACTCCGTTGCCATTTTAGAGAAATCAATAAATAACAAATAAATACATATCCTCATTCATTATCAACACATTTTAAAGTGGGCAAAGGCTTATAAACTTTGTCCAATTTCTCTTACCCACCGCAAAAACCGAAAAGACCATAAAGTCATACAATCCCACCAACAACCCTCCACATTTACCGTATTTCACTTCTTAATTTAAATTTCTATCCCTCTGTTTTTAATAATGAAAACTAATTCCCTTCACTTTCATTACCTTAATGAGCCCGCACAAAGATTCCTGCGCGAAGTAAACAATTTGTCAAAAAGTTTTCCTACACTTTCAAGAAACCTATTTGGATCGCATGTCTCTTTTATGGAGCAAGGTGACAATGAGAATTTCTACAAAAATTAAAACCGCGTTCATCGCAATCAGCGCCATCGCTGTCATTGCGACAGCGAGTTTACTCACAGCAACTGCCATCAATACTTCCTCATTAGCGATTGAACATCAGTTGGAGAATCAACTGCTTTCAGTCAGAGAAGTGAAAAAAGCGGAAGTGCAAGATTATTTCGTCAACATCAGTAAACAGCTCACCAATCTGGCCAACTCAACCATGACAGAAGATGCCATGGTTCAATTTGCGAAAAGCTTCCAAAGTGTCACCACAGAGACGTTCCCAACCACGGAACAGGGAGACATTCTCAAGAACTATTACCAAAATGAGTTTGGGGCTACGTTCAGGGAAACCAATAATGCCAGTACAGACGCCCTCTCAAACCTCGACAGCATTGGTCAAAACGGATTGCTTCTGCAACAGGCATATATCGGTTTAAACGAACACCCACTCGGTAATAAGCACCTGTTAGACAAGGCAAGCGATGGCACGACTTACAGTGAGATTCACGAGGTTTTTCACAACAATTACCGCACCTTTCTGGAGTCATTTGGTTACTACGACATCTTTCTGGTCGATAACTCTGGCAATATCGTGTACTCCGTTTTCAAAGAGCTCGACTTCGCGACCAACCTCCAAACAGGCCCTTACAAAGACAGCGGTCTTGCTGAAGCGTTTACTGGTGCGAAAAGTTTAGGCAAAGGCGAGTTTTCCTTTGTCGATTTCAAACCCTACTACCCTTCCTATGACAGCCCCGCTTCTTTCATTGGATCCCCGATCGTAAAAGATGGAAAAAACATCGGTGTACTCGTCTTCCAAATGCCCATTGATACGATTAACACCATTATGACTTACCACGGGAGGTGGCGAGAAGACGGTTTGGGCGAGTCCGGGGAGTCATTCTTGGTTGGCCCAGACGGCCTGATGCGCTCTCAAGCCCGTATGTTGGTTGAAGATAAAGAAGAATACCTCAAACTACTTGCCACATTTGGCGTGCCGCAGAAACAGGTCGACCGCATTGCCACCACAGAGTCTTCTGCAGGGCAGCAGCCTATAGATTCAACATACGCGAGCCAGGCGCTTGCAGGCGAAAAAGGCTTCGTAGCTACGGAGAATCATCTTGGTAGCACTGTGTTCGCTGCCTACACACCGATAGATATTCTTGGCATCCAATGGGCACTGATTTCAGAGATAAACAAACAAGAAGCGCTGTTCGAGGTTCACGCTCTTGAGTCCACTTTGTATCAGGCGGCAGCTCTTACAGGCGTCGTGATTATTGCTATTGCTATCATTTGCGCTTGGGTGATTGCTTCAAGCATTAATAAGCCGATTGCCAATCTCACCCAACGTATCACCAGCATCGCCAAAAATCATGACCTCACGATGCGTCTGGATGCCAGCGGCAAGGATGAAATTGCCCAGCTTTCGTCATCAATGAACACCATGCTTGATGACTTTATGACAGTTATTAAAGGCGCAGATGCCACCGTCAAAGCACTTGGCGACGCATCTTCGGATATCCAACAAAACATCAGTTCGATGCGCGGTGAGGTTGACCAGCAAGCATCTAATTCAAGCCAAGTAGCCACTGCCGCAACCGAAATGAACGCGTCAATTTCAGAAGTCGCGAATTTTGCCAATACCGCCTCAGAGTCTTCTGAGAGTGTGGTGCAGTCAGTGCGCAAAAGCGCCGATGTCGGCAAGCAGTTGGTCAACGAAATTTCGTCGTTGTCTGACAAAATGAACGAAGCAACCCAATCCATGGAGCAACTTTCTGCCGAAAGTCACTCGATCGGCACCGTGCTTGATGTTATTCAGGGCATCGCAGAGCAAACCAACCTCTTGGCACTGAATGCTGCGATAGAAGCTGCGCGTGCGGGTGAACAAGGACGCGGTTTCGCGGTGGTTGCTGACGAGGTACGTTCGCTGGCAATTCGAACCCAAACATCGACAGAAGAAATCCGCGCCAAAGTGGAATCACTTCAAGCGGAAACAGACAAAGTGGTCAATGGAATCAGGGGAGCTAACCAGTTTGTGGCAAGCAGCGTAGAAAACGGTAACCGAAACAACGAAATGCTGGCGCAGATTGAAGGCATGATGGTGGACATTAATGACATGAACACCCAGATTGCCACAGCGGCCACGGAGCAATCTTCAGTGACGGAGGAAATTTCGATGAACGTGACGAATATTGCCCGTTCTTCCGAAACCGTCTCGGAGAAAACGGTCAATACCGATGGCACTGCCATCAGTATTAACGAACAGGCAAAGAAACTCACCGAACAAATCGGGATGTTCAAAATCGCCTAGTCCATGTTGCAGTAAAACAAAGGCCAGCATATTTGCTGGCCTTTTCGTTCTGTTTGAATCTTGCTTACTCAGCGATTTCCAATGCTTCCTGAATCGGGGGATTGGTTTTAGCCATCTCTCCAAATCCACGCAAACCGACAACGTGCACGTGTTCTTTATCGTTAAAGATCTTACGTACCAGCTTGTAGGTGGTACCCTGCTCTGGGCTGATGTTTTCCGGCGCTGCAATCAAAAGCTGCATATCCAGACGATGACAAAGCTCGAAAAGGGTCGAGATTGACTTCGCATCCAGACGAGCGGCCTCATCAAGGAACAGCAGACGACAAGGAATCACATCTTTACCGCGCAAACGGCGGGATTCTTCTTCCCAACTCTGCACCACCATCAACAGGATTGCCTGACCGGTACCAATCGCTTCACCGGTAGACAGCGCGCCAGATTCCGCTTGCAGCCAACCGTCAGTACCACGGTTAACTTCAATACCCAGTTCCAGATAGTTACGGTAGTCCAGCAACTCTTCACCCAGAGTCTGAGGAGAGCGTTGACCCAGATCGATATGCGGGTTCAAACGCTGGAACAGTTTCGCCATCGCTTCAGAGAAGGTCAGACGGTTGTTACCAAACAAGTCTTGATGCTGTTCAGCTTTCTCCGCCAAGCCTTCTAACAATTGCGCGTGAGTATCACGAATCGACACATTCAGGCGCACGCCCTTCACCTGACCAAAGGCAATGTTAGACAAGCCTTGGTTCAACAGGCGAATGCGGTTCTGTTCGCGCTGAATAGTCTTACGGATAATGTTCGCCACAGACTCTGAACTGATCGCCAAACGCTTCTCGCGCTGAGTCAGTTCTTCTGTCAAACGTGCCAGTTCCACTTCCATTTCTTCAATCGCTTCGACCGGATCGTCGGTACGAATGATGTCGTGACGGATACGCTCGCGCAGGTGCTGGTAAACCGCTACGTAGAATAGAACTTTACGCTCAGGACGCGCCATGTCTTCAGATGCACGCAGTGCATCGCGCAGTGTTTCGTTGTCAGCCACTGCCAGACGCAACGCACCCAAGGATTTATCCGACAGTGAACGCAACTCGTCAGCAGACATGTACGCCATTTCGCGGCGGTTCAGCTGCTTCTCTACATTACTGCTGCGGGCAATCTTGAGTACATCCATCCAACCCGCTTTTGCATTGACGACGAAAGTGCGTAGTTCGGTGTATTCTTTGCTGGCTTTCTTCAGCGTTTTCACCAGAGATTTCATCTCCAGCTCAATCGACGTCAGGCCTTTTTCCAGCTCGCTCTTACGGCTGCGCGATTGTGATAGCTGTGCATTCAGTTCGTCACGACGAACACGTGCTCGCTCTTCCGCTTCTACATCGGCGCGAACACCAAGCTCCACCAGCTCACGTTTGAACTCAGCCACCGTTTCTTGTTTCGCTTGGTGCGAGCTCTTCAGAGACGCTAGAAGCTGGTTGTATTGGTTCACCTGATCACGAACCTGCTTCACGTGTTCACGTGAACGGGTACGGGCTCGCTCTGCGTCCACCAGTTTAGCTTTCAGCTGTTCATTCAGTTCGCTGCTTTTATCAAGAAGCTCAACCGCATCGGCGTAACCAAAGTGGTGACGACGCTCAACCAGATCAGACAACGCAAACAGCGTTTTCTTCAGCGATTGCAGTGCTTCGTCCGCTTGCTGGTAAGCAGCGTTCAGTGCATCAAACTGTTCTGGGTCGGCATCCAGCGTTGAAACCAGATTCTCCAGTTCAGCCAGCGCTTTGCCATGCTCACGGGTAAAGTGGCGAGCTTCGTCTGCCTGAGACAGGCGGCTTTCCACTTCTTCCAGACGACCTTCCAGCGTTTCGTCTTCAAGTGCGTTAACCACATGTTGAAGTTTGTTCAAAAGTGCAATCGCTTCTTTTGAACCGGTCAGTTGGCTACGAACCTGCTGCTCGCTCTCGCGAAGTTGAGCCAGTTGACGCTGAACGCTGCCACGTCTTTCGCGCAGGTCTTTCAGTGCTGCTTCTGGGTCTTCGTTGAATGCCACATTCATGTGGTTCGACACGAACTGGTTGAAATTTTGGGTCAGACGTTGAAGCTTCTGCGCATCAAACGAAGCTTTGGCATAGTTTTCTACCAACTCTTCGCGCTTCTCACGCAAGATTTCTAAACGATGCTCACGCGCCGCGCGGCCAAATAGCGGAATTTTCGGGAAGCGAGAGTAGCGAAGCTGACGGTCGTTCAGGTGAACACAAACCGCATCTTCCAACTCTTCAACATCGAATACACTGTCGTCAAAACCGTCTGCATCACCTTCGATGACATAGAGGTCTTCCGGACAATCATCCAGATCCAGCAGCTTCTCTTTAATGCCTTTCAGATCAGGTACAACAATCGCGTGACGTGCCGGGCCATAAAGCGCTGAGAAATACGGGGCATCATCAATGGTGATGTCATCGTAGATTTCAGAAAGCAGCGTGCCGCCCAGTGTGTCAGCCAGAGATTGCAGACGGGCATCATCGCTGCCGCCCGGCTGCGCCAGACGTTCGATTTCTGCTTCCAGCGCTTGTTTCTCAGCTTGCAGCTTATCGCGGGTCGAGATAGTTTCACGCTCATCCGCCATCACGCGCTGCATGGTATCCAGCACCGCCTGATTGTCGTAAAGCTCAGCCTCAGTCTGTTCTGCCAGTTTCTCCAGCACTTCTTGCGCGGCAATCCAAGCTGGCGCGACTTTTTCGAACTCAACCGCTTTAGCATTGATTTCGTTTTCGCTGCGCTGCAGTTCGCGGACTTTCTCCGCTTGTTCGCCAATCGCTTCTTCTGCGGTTTCCAGACGCTCTTGCTGACGCGCCATTTCCAACTCAACCGCTTCTTCCGAAGCCACGGTTTCATTGAACTGACGTTGATACTGCTCAGACAGAGTTTTCGCCTGCTGGAAATTGCGCATCTGACGCTCAAGGTCGCGATGCTGTGAAGCTAGCTGTTCAGCATTTGCCGCAAGATTTGCGAATTCACGGCCTTTTGCGATCACTTCACGGGCTTTCGCGCCTGCATCGGAACGGTTGACTTCGCCAGCGATACTGCGCACCAATTCAAGGCCACGCTCGAACTGCTTAGCTGCAGCAGAAGACAGATCCAGCTTGTGTTTCAGGCTTAAAAGCTCAGAGGTTTGTGCTTCTTCCTGCGCTTTCAGTGAACCCAAATATTCGGTTGCGTTTTCTTGTGATAGCTCGTGATTACCGGTTAGTTCACGGGCTTTTTCCAGCGCTTTCACCGCTTGCTGATATTGCAGCGCGCGGGTTTGCTGCATATCCAGCGCTTGCTGATAATCCGCAAGCTGGGTTTTCAGGCTGTCCACTTCTTCTTCAGAAAGGTGCGCCTGTTCTTCCGCCATCGCGAGCTGTTCAGTGGCTTCTTCCACCACCATCATTTGCTCTTCTAGGCGAACCGCCAGCTCTTCCAGATCTTCCTGATAGCGCTCAACTTTCTCTTGCTGACGCACCGCCGTCTGAACCAATTGCAGATGGTCAGACGCGGCTTGATAGTCTTGCTCTAAGTGAGTCTGGCTATCAGTCAGTGCATCCAATTCATCCGTCATGCGGCCAAGCGTGGATTGGAAATCATCCAACTGGCGACGAGAACCTAACAGTTCGCCGCGGCGCTGCAGTGCCAGTTCAAGCTTCTTGCGACGCTCGTTGGCATGACGCATGTAATCGGACGCCACATAGTTGGTTGATTCAGTGATAAGGTGCTTGAACAGGTCACGGTCACGCTGGGTCAGCTTGATCGCTTCCAGCGTCATACGG
Organism: Grimontia sp. SpTr1; assembly: GCF_947387585.1. Taxonomy (NCBI): domain Bacteria; kingdom Pseudomonadati; phylum Pseudomonadota; class Gammaproteobacteria; order Vibrionales; family Vibrionaceae; genus Grimontia; species Grimontia sp. SpTr1. The sequence continues at coordinate 52,957 of NZ_CANDOD010000005.1, read as the reverse complement.
TTTTCGCGAAGCGCTACTTCCATGTCCTGGAAAGCTTTCTTCACGCCGCCATTTTGTGGCAACAGGTAATCACGGAGGGATTTGGTAATTGCGCTCGAAATACCACCGTAAAGGGATGCTTCAATCAGGCGGTAGAACTTAGAACGATCGCTGCTATTACGCAGCTTCTTCGGCAAAGCACCGAACTCGAACATCTGCGCGTGATAGTCAGTCACGGAGTTGAACGCTTTGTAATGCGCCGTATCGTAATCTGCCAGCGCGTCTTTCACCTCGTTCAATTGACGAACGCGAACCTGATTCGCTGACACGTTTTCGATCAGGATGTCAGTTGGCTTCACACCAGATGGTAAACCCTGAACGATGAAAGGCTTGATATCAACTTTCTTATCGCGACCCGCCACTTGTTGCAGACGAACACCGAACAGAATACGTTGGTTACGCGAGTTCACCACATCCAGCGCGGCATAACAGGCACCCGGCTTCAATTTACCGTGCAGGCCTTTATCGCGTGACGCGTTAGAACTGCCCGCTTCTGTGGTGTTACGGAAATGCAGCAGGCTTTGGTCAGGGATCATCGCGGTGATGAACGCAGCCATGGTGGTGGATTTGCCCGCACCGTTACCGCCAGAAAGCGTCGTGACCAGGTTGTCGATGTCAAAAGTACGGGCAAAGAAACCGTTCCAGTTGACCATAGTCAGCGATTGGAATTTACCGCGTTGGGTCATGCCTGAACCTCCTGATCATCATCTTCACGCTCTTCGTCGTGTTCTTCATCTTTCAGCAGGCTTGATTGAGCGTGCTCTTGGGTGTGGATGACAGCTTCGCCATCACGGATCAGACGCAGTTGTGCTTCGCGGATATCGTCTCCCGCGCGCACATCGGCACCGAAGCGGAATGTCGCTTCGCTCACGCGGAATTTACCGTTCTCACCGATTGGCACAATCATGCCCAAGCGGCGAAGACGACGCAGTGAGGTCTTCACTTTGTCGAACAGTTTTTCACGGTCTAAGTCAGACCCAGATGCACGCAGTGTCACCAGCTTCATCAGTTTTTTCTCGTCTGCCAGTGTCAGCAGCTCGTCAAACAGTTCCTGAGTGGTGAAAATACCTTCCTGCGCCAGACGCTCTGGGCTCAGATAAAGGAAACAAAGGACCTTACCCACCAGCATGTCGAGTTCCGACAACACTGCGCGTCCGATCAATGAGGTTGAACGCGGACGCAGATAGAAAAAGCCTTCCGGCGCACGCACCAACTCAGCGTTATAACGCTGGTAGAAGTGCTGCAACGGGTTTTCAAATTCAATCAGGTATGCATGATTGTCCAGATCTTCGCTGGCAATATGGCGGCCAGCACGCAGCGCACTATCCAAAGCCGGGAATAAAGGATTGGCAATCGCTTTGGCCAATTCTTCCGGCATAAATTCTTCAATATTTATCGATGACATTCGCTTGTACCTTGGCTCCATAATCGTTAATTGCCTGCCAGTCCGGCTGAATCGCACTCAAGTCAGATTGCGAGTAACCAAGGCGAACCGCTTGGTTGATCACAATCCGCGCTAAGTCGAAGTGGCGTGCTTGTGGGTGTTGAGCCAGATAGTTTTTCAGTACCACGCCCAAATCAATGCCCTCGCCCGTCGTACGGTGACGAGACAGCATGTCAGAGATTTGGTCGCTCAATTGGTCGTTAACCAGTGTTAGTTCCTCAAACTCGACTTCTGCCGGCATTTCGCCAGTCACTTCGTCATCACGAAGTACCAGTGCTTCGTCACGCATATCGCGTAAACGCTCTGCATCGGCAAAGGTCAGGAACCATGGGTTATCGAAGTATTCTGTCACCGACTGGCGAAGACGCTGGCTAAACGCGCGGTTCTTGTCCATGTCGATGGCATTACGAATAAATTTGTGAACGTGGCGGTCATAACCGATCCACAGGTCGATAGCCTGCTGGCCCCAGTTCACAATGCGATCGAGCTTCATTTGCAGGTTGTAGATCATGGCATCAACGAAATCTAAATCGTCGCGGCCTTGTACCTGTTCCTGAATATTCAAAAGCTGGGTTTGCAGTTGGTCACCTGCTGATTGCAGGGTGTCCTGAAGTTCGCGGAGTGTGCTGGAGGTTTCGTTCAGCAGCTGCTCACAGTTGGCAATCGCCGCCTGCCAGTCTTGGTTCAACAGCGCAGCAATGTCTTCTTTCACTTTCTGCTGCTGTTCATCCATGGTGCGCTGATTCAGATCGATACGATCGAAAATTTCGGCCACTGAATATTTCAGTACGCCGTAAACATTCTTACGCCAGAAATCTGCATCACCATCTTCTTCTGCAGCGGTCAGGGCTTTTTCAATTTCATCTGCCACCATGGACAGTTGGATTGAGAGCTTGAGAGAGCTGTATTCGCGGTGACGCGCATAGTAATCGCTGATACCCAGTGCCAGCGGTGTGAGTCGGTAAATACTCGCACCGTCCGTCATTTCACTGGTGAAACGGCTTAGCAGGCGGCTGCGTACCAAGTCGTTGATGGCATTGTTCGCACGAAACGCGATGGTTTCGCTAGCTTGATCGAATTGGTCACTGACGATTCGGAATGCATCAATCAGCTCCCCTTCCCCTAGCTCCTCCTCATAGCGCTCGCTGCTAAGTACAGCAACGGCAAGGAGAAATGCCAGCCGTTCCGGCGGCAGATTGAGGGAGAAGTCATTCGTTTTCACCCAACCAACCAACTCAGGAACAGTCTGAGAGAATTCGCTCATCCGTTTTCCTTGTTGTATACGTGTAATCTTGTAATCGTTATGGCTCTAGAGGCCTTTGCGCGTACACGTGAATGTAGCGACCTAACGAGATAAAAGGTTCCTGACGGCAAAGCTTTTGCTCCATCGCCACCACCTGTTCAAAGGTGAACTCGCCCGTTCTCGTGTCTTTCATATAGTCATGGAACGTGCGGACACCACTTTTCCCTAAAATGGTAAAACCGGCCTCTTCAATCCACTGGTAAACATCTTCCGATTGAAGACCTTTTTGAGGCTGGAGTTTGAAACGTTTTCTGTGCGGCATGCCTTCTTCTACATGGGTCAAATTGCCGCAAATTAAATTCTTAAACAGCAATCCATTTTGGTTGTAGAACATGACCGAAGCAACACCGCCCGGCTTAACTTGTGACAGTACGACATCCAGTGCTTCACGTGGATCTGCCAACCATTCCATCACCGCATGAAAAAGCATCAAATCGAATGGTTTATCAACATGCTGTGCGATTTCCTGCGCAGGCGCGTGGACGAAGCGATATTGCTGTAGAAGGCCTGCTTCTTCGATATCTTTCTCCGCCAGTTCGAGCATCTGTGAAGAAAGATCACACAAGGTGACTTTGTGTCCACGATGTGCAATTTGTTGCGATAACTGCGCTAAACCGCCTCCAGCGTCCAAAATGTCTAATGGACTGGATTCACCCAAGCGGCTAAGTATTGATTCGAGATCTTGCCAAACAACGGCTTGGCGGATTTCTCCCTTGCCCGAGCCATAAATGTTTTTAACAAATTTGTGGGCAATGTCGTCGAAATTTCTATCCTCTGTCACAGTGCCTTCGTTATCATTGTCTGCTAAGGGGTTTATTTTCGCATAAGCCTGCCGTTAATAAAGGTCTGATGCACTTTCTGGCCCCTGTTTGACTATATTTCGGGCGACATTTCATGTTTGAACTAAAAAAACTTATATCAACTTTACTGATGCCCTTGCCTGCGCTACTGCTTCTTGGATTTTTCGGTCTCTTTTTGATCTGGTTTACCCAGCGCAAAGGCTTCGGTTCGTTCCTCGTTTTTGTTTCGCTGCTGTTAATCTTCTTGGCATCTTTTCAGCCTTTCACCTCTTCACTGCTTATCAAGCTGGAAAGGCAATATGAGCCATTCCTTCCACCGGAGGATCCCGTCGAGTACGTGATGGTGTTAGGTCACGGACATGTCGTTGATGATGAGATTCCGCCAACCTCAGAATTGTCACGTGTGGCGCTCATGCGTCTTGCTGAAGGTGTTCGCATTCACTTTATGTACCCAACCTCAAAGCTTATCCTGTCTGGCTATGACGGTGGATATGAAGTGAGCCATGCTCGCATGCTCGCGCGGGTGGCAATGGCGCTAGGTGTCAACAAGAACAATATCCTGTTACTCGAAACCGCAAAAGACACCTGGGAAGAGGCTTTCCAGGCTGCATCAGTTGTCGGTGACAGCAATCTGGTTCTGGTAACGTCGGCAAACCATATGCCACGTGCAATGTATGAGTTCGAGAATGCAGGTTTGAACCCAATTCCAGCACCAACCAACTTCATGGCGCAGAAAGAGATTCACCAACCGTGGATCAAGTACGGCCCTCGTGCGCAGTACCTTGAGCAGTTCGAACGTTACTGGCACGAAAACCTGGGACAATTATGGCAACGCCTAAGGGACAAAGTCGCCCAACAGGAAGCGGTGCTTGACGGTGACCCCGTTACCTCTCCGGAGCAAACTAAAGATGCAGTGATGGAAGATATCGAAGAGCTGGATCAGGCTATCAATCCCAATGCGGATAATCTGGCTCCTGCCAATTAACACGCTTTTTGAACCAGAAATAAAAACGCCCTGACTGAGTCAGGGCGTTTTTTCTATCAATAATCAGATTATTGAGCGGCAACCAGCTTACGCACCACTTCCAAATCTTCCGGGGTATCAACACCCGCTGGCGGCGCTTCAATAGCAACATCCACATGGATTTTCTCGCCATACCAAAGCACACGAAGCTGTTCCAAACATTCGATATGCTCAATTGGGCTTGGTTCCCAGTTGATGTAGGTATTTATAAAGCCCGCACGGTAACCATAAATGCCAATATGACGTTTCAGGTTGTGATGGATTTCAGCTGGCGCTTTAGCAAAATTATCACGATCCCAAGGAATCGTTGCACGGCTGAAATACAATGCGTAACCGTCTTTGTCCGTCACCACTTTCACGGCATTCGGGTTGAACACTTCGTCTGCATGATCAATGTTGATCGCCAGTGTCGACATCGGCGCTTCACTGCGGGCTAAGTTCTCTGCCACCTGACGAATAACACTAGGCGGGATCAGTGGTTCATCACCTTGAACATTCACGATGATTTCATCAGCAGCAAGGTTATATTTCTCAACCACTTCCGCCAAGCGCTCAGTGCCTGACTGGTGATCTTCGCGTGTCATGCATACTTCACCACCAAAGGCATTTGCTGCATCAACAATGCGTTGATCGTCAGTCGCAATGATGACTTTGTCTGCGCCTGACTTCATTGCCTGTTCATAAACCCATTGGATCATCGGCTTGCCACCGATATCAACCAGTGGTTTTGCAGGTAGCCGGCTCGACGCATAACGCGCCGGGATCACCACGGTGAATTTCATTGTTTAACCTCGTCAGAAGACATTTCGCGTGCTTCTGTTGTCAGCATGACTGGAATACCTTCGCGGATTGGATAAGCCAAGCGGTCGAATTTACATACCAACTCGTTATTTTCTTTGTTGTAGTTGAGCTTTCCCTTACAAGCAGGGCAAGCAACGATTTCAAGCAGTCGGTGATCCATATCCATCCTTCACTTTCATGATTTTGTTCAAAATGTTGGCCGTATCTGTGTCGCTAAATGCAGCGTCAACAGGCAGATACCACCAATTTTCAATGTCTGGGTACTGGTTGATAAAGGCGCGACATTTCACTGCGTCTTTTTCCGTCATCAGCAAATTCTGGCCTTTCCTCGCCAATGCGTCCAATTGGGTATATTCAAACGCTTTATGATCAGCAAAAGGCTCGCAGTGCACTGCCTTAACACCAAGTGACGCCAAAGTGTTAAAAAAGCGCTGTGGGTTCCCGATTCCTGCCAAGGCAACAGAGGCGTCGAGTGAATCAGCAGCAGCACGTTCGCCTGTTTTCAGGTTGATGAAATCAGCCGGTTTCAGCGACATCGCGATTTCATCCGCTTCTGCTTCACCGCCATTACAGACAACGAAATCGACACTGCCCAAGCGATCAGTCTGTTCGCGCAACGGACCAAATGGCATGTATTGTTCGTTACCAAAACGACGCTCACCATCAACAATGACGAATTCAATATCTCGCGCCAGTTTGTAATGCTGAAGGCCATCATCAGTGATGACGATATCTACGCCCAATGGCAACAGCGCCTTTACGGCATCACTGCGAACAGGAGAAATAGCAACAGGTACCTTGGTGCGCTGGTAAATCAAAACAGGCTCATCTCCTGCTTTGTCGGTGTTGGTGTTTTCATCAACGACAAACGGATAACTTTCCGCCTTACCGCCATAACCGCGGGAAACCACGCCAGGGTTGAAGCCTTTGGCTTTCAATTGCTCCACAAGCCAAATCACCACGGGGGTTTTGCCATTGCCGCCCACTGTGATGTTACCCACCACAATGACAGGTACGGGCGCTCGATAGGCATCACTGGTGCCAGCTAAAAATGCTGCGCGACGCTTTTTCGCAATCGCGCCAAACAACTTGCTCAGCGGCCACAAAAGTGGCGCGCCAATCCAACCTAGCGGGTGGTTTTCAAACCAGATTTTTTCGACCAAACCCGCCAAGTGTTATTCTCCAAACTGGATACGATGAAGCTGTGCGTAAGCACCATCTTTGGCGAGCAAGTCGGCGTGAGTGCCACGCTCAACAATCTCACCTTCATCGACAACCAGAATTTGATCAGCGTTTTCAATGGTCGACAGTCGGTGCGCAATCACCAGCACTGTACGGTCTTTTTGCAGTTCATCCAGCGCAGCCTGGATAGCACGCTCTGACTCGGTATCCAACGCAGAGGTTGCTTCATCGAGAATCAGCACTGGCGCGTTACGCAGCAAAGCGCGGGCAATAGCGATACGTTGGCGTTGACCACCAGAGAGGCTCACACCGTTCTCACCGATGATTGTGTCAAAACCATTGTCCATATTGCGGATGAAGTCGGACGCATAAGCCAAGTCTGCTGCTCGCTCAATCTCTTCGCGGGTGTATTCATTCTCAGCCGCGTAAGCAATGTTGTTGGCGATGGTGTCGTTAAACAGGTGAACATTCTGGGAAACGATGGCAACGTGGTCACGCAGGTTACTTAGGGTGTAATCTTCGATTTTTACGCCGTCAATGGTGATATCACCGCTGTCGATGTCATAGAAACGGGTCAGCAAATTAGCAATGGTGCTCTTACCGGAACCAGAGCGGCCCACCAGCGCCAACGTCTGCCCTGCAGGTAAATCAAAAGTCACGTGGTTCAGTGCTGGCGCATCTTTGGTTGGGTAAGTGAAGACAACATCGTTGACTTTAACATCACCTTTTACGCGCTCAGCAACGTGTTTACCATTGTCTTTCTCTGTTTCCAGTTCCATCAGCTCAAACAAACTGTTACACGCAGCCATACCACGCTGGAATTGTGAGGTCACGTTAGTCAGTGCTTTCAGAGGACGCATCAGACCGAACATGGCAGCAAATACAACAGCAAAAGTACCGGCGCTCAACTCACTGCGGATAGCATCTGTGTTTGCCAAAACAAGCACAGCAACCAGAGCAAAAGACGCAATCAACTGAATCACAGGGTTAGCAATCGCCTGAGCAGATACCAGCTTCATCGTTTGCTGGCGCATGCGGTTAGATACATCCTCAAAACGCGCCTTTTCGACTTCCTGACCACCGAAGCTCAATACCACTTTGTGGCCTTTCAGCATTTGCTCTGCAGATGAGGTCACCGAACCCATTGCTTCCTGCATGTTGGAAGAAATTTTACGGAAACGCTTGGAAACGATGCGAATAGCAATAGCAACGATTGGCGCGATCACCAAAAGGATCGCCGAAAGCTGCCAGCTGTTATAGAACATCAGAATCATCAGACCAATGATTGACGCACCTTCACGCACCAAACTAACCAAAGCACCACTGGTCGCATTGGCAACTTGTTCTGAGTCGTAAGTAATACGGGAGAGAAGCGCACCGGAAGATTCTTTATCAAAGAAGCTCACCGGCATCTTCATGAAATGGTTAAACATGCGGCGTCGCATGGTCATCACGACTTTACCGGATACCCAAGAAAGGCAGTATGCAGAAACGAAACTCGACACACCACGAATCAGCATTAAGCCAACGAGATAGAGCGGCATCCATTTCAGGAAATCACTTTCGACTGCATCATACGTAAAGCCTTCATCAAGCAGAGGCTTAAGCATAGAAACCATAAGGGTGTCACCCGCAGCGTTAACAATTAACGCAATAACAGCAACCACCAAACCCGCTTTGTAATTAGCGATGTATGGCCACAGCTGCTTAAAGGTTTCCCAGGTAGTTTTGTCTTGGTAGTTTGATGACATGTTATTTGCTTATATTCTTGCAAGTAGCGGGCATTCTACTCTTTTATTTGGGGTGGTCCAAACATCTTCCTGTACCAAAAAGGCTCGATATCAAGACGTTGGCTACTAACCCGCCAACCCTTGTCTGAGAAATGTACACTCACTTGGCCGTGTTGTCCGGTTTCATACCAGGAAATGTTGCGCTCGCGGTATCTATCGACAACATCTGGGTTCGGCAAGTTCCACGGAGTATATCGACCCGTCGATGCGATCGCCGCGTTGGGATTGACGGCATCGATAAATCCTGATGATGAAGATGTCTTGCTACCGTGATGGGGAACCAGCAGTACATTTGCACTGACATCAGCGTCACGCTCTACCAGCCAGTTCTCCTGCTCTTTGGGTAAGTCTCCCGTCAGCAAAACTGAATAGTTTCCGTCTGAGATGCGTACAACGCAAGAGTCCTCGTTTTTGGCCTCTTCAGTCACTTCGTTGGGATATAACACCTCGAAGTTCAGTGATTGCCATTGCCAGTCTGCTCCGCGGACACAAGGAATATAGCCACCACCAACTTCAGGTGCTCTCACCCAATCTGGCGATAGATTTTCGATGACCCAATCCGCACCACCAGAGTGATCATTGTCTCCATGGCTGAGAATCAACTCGGTTAGTTTGCTGTTTCTAGAGGAAAGAATAGGTTCAACCACAGATTGCGCAATACTCCCTGTTGACCATGCAGCACCTGTGTCATAGAGGATTGCTTCGCCATTCTTTTCGACCAACACTGCCAGTCCGTGTCCAACATCAAGAACATCGACCTGCCATTCGTTTGATTTCTCTGCAGAACCGCGCCAGCCCACCAAGCTAAGGATCATCACCACAGAAAGCAATTTGAACTTTCGAAATGCACCCAGAGATAGCAAATACAGCATCAGGACAAGAACGAGAACGAAACCCAACGAAGTGCTTTGAATATCCAGCCATCCAATATCGGCGTGGTTTAACATCTGACGAATGGGCCAAAGTGAATAATCAGCGAGATGCCATAACCACACAGCGCTAAATACTGAACTCGCAACAAGCGAGAGCAAAATGATTGGCACCGTCAACAGACTCACGATGGGCACGGCAATCAGATTGCAGAGTAAAGAAAGGAAACTGACTCCTCCAAACCAAGCCCAAGTCAGAGGTAACATGCCGCCAATGAGATAGCATTGCATGCGAAATAACTGGATGACGTAATTCAACGGAACTTTCGACTCTCCTCGTCCAGTCGTAAACGTCATGATGCAAAGAACCATCACCGCTCCAAAGGAAAGCCAGAAGCTGACGGAGAACACCGACAGCGGATCAATAAGTAATACAATGCCCAGCACTAACAAAAAGGTATTGAAAGGACTGACGCTAAATCCCGATTGTCGAATCGCCATGAAAACGACCAAAGCAATCAGCGCTCTTTGAGCCGTTAAAGAAAAGCCCGCCAACCAAGCATAGGTGATCGCACACCCCAAACCTGCCAGTATCGAAAGCCATAGATATCTATCTGATCGATTGAATAGCGGCAGGCAAGCGTTAGTGACCCTGTAACCAAAGAAAAATGCTAAACCGATATGAAGCCCTGAAATCGCAAGCAGGTGTGCCAGCCCCGAGTTTCTGAGCGTCATCCAATCTTGGCTGGTTAGCAGTGCCCTTTCACCAAACGCTAGTGCAACGAGGAATGCGCTGTTTTCGAAAGGTAGGATTTGGGGAAGTACCCGATCAAATAGCCACTGCCTGACTGATATTCCTTCATCAATCAGGTTCGCAGAAAGCACGGTGCCTTTGGCATGAATATGTTTTGAAAGAAAATAGGTTTCTGCATCAAACCCTGCTTCGTTTACCCTACCATAAGGTTCACGGATTCGGACCTTCAGCTCCCAGTGTTGCCCTTGTTTTACGGGAAATTCACTGCGCCAATAAAAACGGGCACGGAATTTCTCAAAGGCGCTCAATTTCCGTCCATTCACCGTGTCGACATCAAAGATTACACTTGTTTGCTGATTTTCCCCTGTAAAAAGGCTGCCAACTTTGCCCGCTATGGTAGTATTCTGAACCACTGTCAAAGCGGTACTGGTTTTAAACAAATGCAGTGACGCTGCGCTGGACGCCACCAGACAGCCAATGGTGAGACCAATTACAAACAGGGGAACGCGTTTGCATTGGACAAGGATGACAGCGAGAAGCCCAAGTATTAGCGTGGGTTCCGGGAGCGCTGGCCACCATCTAAGCGAGACAATAGCCACCACGATGCCGAGTATGATTTTCATATCGGTAGCCGTTTCGTGTGAAATGAAGATCTATGCCAAGAAAAATAATTAAAAAGTTTCTCCCCAGACACGACGTCATTCGCAAACAAAAGGCGCTGGCGGTCTTTGGCAATCTGCTTTATGACCCTAACCTTTGGTGCCTGAATCGTCGTTCTGCGTCTGGTGCCTTCGCTGTTGGCCTGTTTATGGCGTTCGTACCGCTTCCGAGCCAGATGATCATGGCTGCTGGCCTTGCCATCATGTTTGGCGTGAATCTGCCTCTTTCTGTTGCATTGGTTTGGATCACCAACCCCATTACCATGCCTTTGATATTCTGGGGCGCTTACAAAGTCGGAACATGGTTGATGGGCACGCCCGACTACCACTTCCACTTTGAGCTGACTTGGGACTTCCTGTTCAATCAAATGAGTCAGATTGGACCTCCTTTCCTTCTGGGTTCCTTCGTTTGTGGCGTGGTATTTGGTCTTATCGGGTATTTTGGTGTCAGAGGGATCTGGCGATATTCCGTGGTCAGAAGCTGGCAAAAACGCCGCTTACGTCTGCCCAAGATCAAAGCGCTAAAGAAGAAAAAAACCAAAACTGACAGCTAGAAAACGAAAACAGATACATAAAAAATACCCCGCATTGGCGGGGTATTTTTTTATTCCGATTCAGGCTGCGAGCCGATATGCGACCTTTTCGCCTTAAGATGTAATCGCGCAACTTATCACCGTTACCTTGCGCTCAATACAGCAGCGGGTTGCAACTTGCAGGCTCTCTGTGCGGGATACCATGTTGCCAGTAGACTCAACACAATCGCTGTGACGGATACCAGTAAGACATCCCCCAGTTGGAGTTGAGTTGGCAGGAAATCGACAAAGTAGATATCGCCTGAGAGGAAGTCCTGACCTGTCAGTGTTTCAATCCCACCAACAATTGTTGTCAGGTTCAGTGCAATCAAACATCCCGCAATCGAACCCATCAGGCTGCCAATCAAACCGGAAAGAAAACCGTGCCAGATAAAGATGGATCGAATCAGCCCATCTTTTGCCCCCATGGTACGCAGCACTGCGACATCTGCAGCACGGTCTTTCACTGCCATCATTAAGGTTGACACAATGTTGAAGCAGGCCACGCCGATGACTAACACCATCACCAGATACATAATCGCGCGCACCATCTGGATATCGCGGTAAAGGAAACCGTATTCCTGCGTCCAGTTCTTAAGGTACACATACTCTTTAAGTGTATACCCCACTTCACGAACGATCTTGCGCGCTTCAAGTGGGTCTTTGACTCTTAGCGCAACGCCGGAAACCGCATCACCCATATCAAGGTATTGCTGTGCATCTTCAATAGGCACCAGTGCCAAGCCATGATCGACTTGACCACCCAGACTCAGCACACCAGACACCTGCATTCGGATACGCTGGGGTGCACGCAGCTTTAACTCTGGATCCGGCGAAGGCACCAATGCTGTCACCCAATCTCCAACTTCAACACCCAAACCATCTGCAATGCCTTTACCCAGTACCACAGCATGATTTCCAGGAGTGAGTGTCGACCAGGCGTTATCAAGCACGTAGTCACCAATATTGCTGACTCCCACTTCCTGTTCGGGGTCGATACCGCGGATTTGCACCGGCTTTAGGTTGGCTCCTTTTTCCAACAAGGCCGTGAACGTCACATAAGGTGCACCAGCAGAAACCCATGGATTGGCCTCTGCGGTTTCTTTCATCTCCTGCCACGCTTTTACTGGCGCTTCAACACCTTCAAGTTGGGCATGGGGAATCACGGCCAGCACGCGGTTGTTCAATTCGCGTTCGAAGCCGTTCATTGCAGACAGACCAACAATGATAACCATGACGCCAACAGAAATACCAATCATGGAAGAAACAGAAATAAACGACACCAGCTTGTTGCGTCGTTTGGCTTTGCTGAATCTGCGCCCGATAAACAGCGCTAAAGAATCCATCATGACGCTACAGCCTCAGCGTTCGATTCCACAAACTGACCATCCAGCATCGAGAGCTGACGATCCAGTTTCTGCGCAAGCTCTCGGTCATGTGTGACCACCAAAAACGCGGTATTGAATTCTTTGTTTAACTCACGCATTAGATCATAGATATCCAACGCGGTTTTGTGGTCGAGGTTACCGGTTGGCTCATCTGCCAACACCAGCGCAGGGCGATTCACGACAGCACGGGCAATCGCAACACGCTGGCGCTCACCGCCAGATAGCTCTGACGGACGATGCTCACCGCGATGGCCCATGCCAACCGCTTCCAGCATTTCCATCGCGCGGCGCTTCGCTTCAGCCGGCTTCTCACCGCCAATCATCAGCGGCATTGCCACGTTTTCTACAGCGGTAAAATCCGCGAGAAGGTGGTGAAACTGGTAAATAAAGCCAATACTCTGATTTCGCAGCGTCGCCTGTTCAGAGGCTCGCATTTTCATCAAGTCTTTGTCTTCAAAAAACACATCACCTTCGGTCAATGTATCCAGCGCACCGAGAATATGAAGTAACGTACTTTTACCCGACCCCGACGCGCCAACAATTGCTACCAGTTCGCCTTTTTCAATCGAGAACGACACACCTTTCAATACGTGAGTTTCCAACTCCCCTTCCTGATAAGTTTTGGTGACGTTGGAACAGGTTAACAATGCATTACTCATAGCGAAGCGCCTCGGCTGGACGAACAGAAGCCGCCTTTAACGACGGGAACAGGGTTGCAATAAGACTCAGAGCGATAGCACCAATCACGACAGAAAGCACTTGCTCAGGTTTCAGAACCACTGGTAATGACAATCCGCCACCCAGCAAGCTCAAGTTGAATATCGCCATCACTTCGTTGATGTTCAGCGCCAATACAGAGCCCGCAACGCCACCCAGCAGTGCACCAATTACACCGCTGCTAGCCCCTTGAACGACGAATAACGCGACGATACCGTTATGGTTCATACCTTGTGTTTTGAGAATGGCCACTTCAGATTGCTTCTCCATAACCACCATGATCAGTGCGGAAATGATGTTAAACGCCGCGACCAGAATGATCAGGCTAAGCATCAATCCCATCATGTTCTTTTCCATTTTTACGGCTTGGAAAAGTTCACCACGCAATGCTCGCCAATCTGACCACTCATAGCCCATGCTCTCTGCGACTTTTTCCAGTGTCGGTACGTTGAAAGGCTCTTCAACGAAAAGCCTTAGATCCGCTGGCTGGGAACGGGGAAGACGCATGAGACGAGCGACATCATTGAGATTACCGAACATCAGTTGATTATCGACATCGGTCGCCGTGTCGTAGATCCCTGTTACGGTGAAATTACGTTGGGAAGGAATACGTCCTACAGGGGTAAACTGGCTGGCACTGGTGATCATCACACGGACTTTATCACCCACGGAAACATCCAGATCGCGGGCAGTTTTGCGCCCCAAAACCAGATTGTAACTGCCTGGCGTGAGTGAATCGAAATCGCCCCGTACCATAAATTCACGGATTGGCTCACGCGCGCCGACATCCACACCAAGCAATTTACCGGCAGAAATAGACTTAGGGCTCTGAACAACTGAGTCAGTGCTGACGATAGGCGCTGTTCCCGTCACGCCATCAAGCTTAGCCAATGTGTTAACGTCCGGCGCGTGTTGGGCATCGCCCGCCACAATGGCTTGCGGAATCACACCAAGAATGCGGTGCTTTAATTGGCCTTCAAAGCCGTTCATCACAGAAAGCACGGTCACCAGCGCCATCACACCAATGGTGATACCCGCAGTTGACATATAAGAGACAAAGCGGCCGAATTTATCGCCGGATCGCCCTCTCAGATAGCGCAGCCCTATAAACACCGGTAAAGGGTGAAACATAAAATGAGATCTCGAAACGTTGTTTCGCAGTACAAGAGAGAACTACAAAAACAAATAACAATCTTTGGCAAGAAGAATACCTTTTAGGTCAGCTAATTGCCACGAAACCACGTGTGGAACACGGTAATCAGATGCTTTTTCAAGCTAAACGTTCAGTAATTTAAACTACCTGTCGTGTCAGACTTGTCTAAGTGCTGTGAAATTAAACATTTCTTCAACAGGCTTGGTTGGGTAAATCCTGCCACTGCGGGTATAATCAATAGCACTACAGGGTTTTAGGATTACAGATGAGCCAGGACGAATACTTTTCCGTACATGCGCACCTCAAGATTAACGTAGAGATACTTGAAGACGACGAGCATGTGCCTTCTGAAGCCGAGTTTGGCCGAGAAATCCCTGTCGCTTTTCGCATTGCGAGCGAATGTGGTGACCTCGACAGCGGCGTTGAGAAAGAAATCCAGGCCCTACACCACGATGACAGCCAAGCGCTGACTAAATTCCTGCAGGCGCAGAATCAGAAAATCAACCTGCTGCTTGGCTTCATGCTTTCGCAACAGGACGATCCTAAACTCCGATACCAAACCGAAACCTTCGGCGCAAGCAGCCTTACCTTCATTGCACGAAAAGCTTTCGAGAAAGGTCAGCATGTGCGATTGAAGCTCTTTCTTGAGAACCCACCTTCTGCTATTTACTGCTACGGTAGCGTCTACGGCTGCAAAGAAAAGAACGGTAAGTATGCTGTCGGCGTGAAATACATCCGCCTTCAGGAAGAAGACAGAGACGTGTTAATCCGTGCTGCGCTTCATCAACAGCAAAAACTGCTCCGTCAACGCGCATTGGAAAGAAACAGTTAAGCCCCAGAATTCATGACTAACAACGCATTATTTGATTTACCTGCTCCTGAAAAAGCAGGAGACACCCGCGTCATCGCTAATCTGATAGGCGCCTCTCTTCCCCTGACGGTTGCGACTCTTGCCGAACAGCAGAACCGCTTTATTTTGATGGTGGTGCCGGATAACCAAACCGCCCTCAAGCTACAGCCTGAGATTAAACAGTTTACCGGCCGCGAGTGTCACGTTTTTCCTGATTGGGAAACCTTGCCCTACGACAACTTCTCGCCGCATCAGGACATTATCTCCGACCGCATCGCGCGCCTGTATCAATTGCCGCAACAAACCAATGGTATCTTGCTGATCCCTGTCAGCACATTGATGCAGCGCGTCATGCCGCATTCGTTCTTGGTTCAGCATGCGTTGATGGTGAAAAAAGGCGATTTACTGTCACTGGAAAAACTGCGTTACCAGCTAGAGCTTTCAGGTTACCGTCATGTTGATCAAGTCATCGAGCATGGTGAATACGCAAGCCGTGGTTCGATTCTCGACTTGTTCCCTATGGGTTCAAACCAGCCGTACCGGATCGACTTCTTTGACGATGAAGTGGATACCATTCGCGAATTTGACCCCGAGAACCAGCGTTCGACACAAGAGTTGGACAGCATCAACCTTCTGCCTGCCCATGAATTCCCAACGAATGATGAAGCAGTTGAGCAATTTCGCGGGCGATGGCGTGAACGTTTTGAAGCGCGCCGTGAGCCAGAATCTATCTACCAGCAAGTCAGTAAAAAAACCTGGCCAGCAGGTATCGAATACTGGCAACCGCTGTTCTTTGATCAAACAGAGACCCTGTTTGATTATCTGCCAAAGAATACCTTGGTACTGACAAAAGGCGATGTGGAATCAGCCGCCAAACAATTTTTGAGCGATGCGGATTACCGCTATGACCAGCGACGTGTTGATCCTCTTCGTCCGTTGCTGCCACCAAGCGACATCTGGCAAAACGTTGATGAACTGTTTGGTGCGTTTAAGAACTACCCACGCATCAAGGTTCAAATCGACTCGACGGAAGACAAAGCGGGCAGAAGCAACGCGCCTATCACTCCACTTCCAGAACTGACCGTTAATCAGCAGCTCAAAGAACCACTGGGTGCGCTAAGACAGTTCACCGAAGAGTTTTCCGGCAAAATCATTTTCTCGGTGGAGACAGAAGGCCGCCGTGAAGCCATGCTGGACCTGCTGGCACGCATCAAAATCCGCCCGATGGTTTGCGGGTCACTCAACGAAGCATTCGATACGCCCACCAATTTCGCTATGGTTGTCGGCCCTGCTGAAATCGGCTTCCAATGCGAAAGCCCTTCATTTGCGCTGATTTGTGAAAGCAATCTGCTTGGCGAGCGCGTTGTTCAGCAACGTCGTCGTGACAATAAAAAAGCCACGACTAACTCTGACACCATCATCCGCAACTTGGCAGAACTCCAGGTTGGACAGCCAGTTGTTCACCTTGAGCATGGTGTTGGCCGCTACCTTGGCCTGCAAACTTTGGAAGCGGGCGGCATCACGACCGAATATGTCACGCTCGAGTATCAACAAGGTTCAAAACTGTATGTACCTGTTGCGTCTCTGCATTTGATCAGCCGCTACAGCGGTGGTGCAGAAGAAACCGCGCCGCTGCACAAGCTTGGTGGTGAAGCATGGGAGAAAGCCCGTAAGCGCGCAGCAGAAAAAGTGCGCGACGTGGCAGCAGAACTGCTCGATGTTTACGCCAAGCGCGCCACCAAACCGGGCTTTGCGTTCAAACATGACAGAGAGGCTTACCTCGACTTCTGCGCAGGCTTCCCGTTTGAAGAAACCGCCGATCAGAAAAACGCCATTAATGCGGTGCTATCTGACATGTGTCAGCCAATTGCAATGGACCGTCTTGTTTGTGGTGACGTGGGCTTTGGTAAAACCGAAGTGGCGATGCGTGCCACTTTCCTTGCGGTCAATAACAGCAAGCAAGTAGCGGTATTGGTACCCACTACCCTGCTCGCCCAACAGCATTTTGAAAACTTCCGCGACCGTTTTGCTAACCTGCCAGTGCGCGTTGAAGTGCTTTCCCGCTTTAAGTCCGCGAAAGAGCAAAAGCAAATTCTGGCAGACAGCGCAGAAGGTAAAGTCGACATTCTTATCGGTACCCACAAGCTTCTTCAAAACGATGTTAAGTTCCACGATCTGGGTTTGTTGATTGTCGATGAAGAACACCGATTTGGTGTGCGCCAGAAAGAGAAAGTGAAAGCAATGCGTGCGGATGTCGACATCCTAACGCTCACCGCAACGCCAATTCCGCGAACCCTGAATATGGCCATGAGCGGCATGCGCGACCTTTCAATTATCGCCACACCGCCTTCTCGCCGACTGGCGATAAAAACCTTTGTTCGAGAGCGCGAGAAATCACTGATCCGTGAAGCACTGCTTCGTGAGATCATGCGTGGTGGTCAGGTTTACTTCCTGCACAACGACATTGATTCGATTGAAAAGACTGCTGATGAATTGGCAGAGCTGGTGCCTGAAGCACGTATTACTGTGGCACACGGTCAGATGCGTGAGCGCGAACTGGAACGCATCATGTCTGATTTCTATCATCAGCGTTTTAACGTGTTGGTGTGTACCACCATCATTGAAACCGGCATCGATGTTCCAACGGCCAACACCATCATCATGGACCGCGCTGACCACCTTGGTCTTGCGCAGCTTCACCAGTTGCGTGGCCGTGTTGGTCGTTCACACCATCAAGCCTACGCCTACTTGTTGACCCCTCATCCAAAACGCATGACCAAAGATGCAGTCAAACGCCTGGAAGCCATTGCTTCACTCGAAGACTTGGGTGCAGGCTTTACGTTGGCGACCCACGACTTGGAAATTCGTGGTGCAGGTGAACTGCTGGGTGATGAGCAAAGTGGTCAGATTCAGTCGATTGGTTTCACCTTGTATATGGAAATGCTGGAGCAAGCCGTTGAAGCGTTAAAAGAAGGCAAAGAGCCATCACTTGACGATCTTCTTAATCAGCAGACAGATGTTGAGCTTCGACTTCCGGCATTATTACCCGACAGCTACATCCCGGATGTCAATACGCGCCTGTCACTGTACAAGCGTATTGCGGGAACCAAATCTTCCGATGATATCGAAGAGTTGCGCGTTGAGTTAATTGATCGCTTCGGCTTACTGCCTGATGCAGCGAATAATTTGCTCAAAGTACAGCAGCTCAAACTGGATGCTGCGAAACTGGGTGTACGTAAGATCGACGCACACGACAGAGGCGGTGTGATCGAGTTTACTCAAAACGCCCAAATTGATCCCGGCTTCCTGGTGGGTCTGTTACAATCCCACCCAAGCCGTTATCGTTTCGAAGGACCAACCAAACTCAAAATCGTCGAATCGCTCACTGATCGCCGTGAGCGGGTTGAGTTTATCGAAACATTATTAAACCAATTTGCCGAGAATTTATTGGTTGCCTAGAACGAGGCAACTGGCTTTAAAAACGGAGTAATGCCTTGAAAAAGCTGATTATCCTGCTGCTGTGTGTCATTAGCTGGCCTTCCTTCGCTGAACGTTGGTTCGACGTTGAAGTGATTGTATTCAAGCGTAACCAGAACCCTGACGCTGTTCAGGAAAACTGGCCGGATGCGCAGCCGGACATCAACCTGAGTGGTGCTGTTTCTGTCTTCGACAAACAAACACTGGCGGCGCGTGGCCTGCAAGTACTTCCTAAAAACCAATGGCAGTTGAATGCGGAATACAATCGCCTGGCTAACCATGCGGGCTTCAAACCACTAGCACATGTCGCTTGGCGTCAAAACGATGGTGGCCGCGGCGCGATGCCTAAACTGCGCTTTACCGCAGGTCGTAACTTCGGTGATAGTTTCTACACAGATGGCACTTCAAAAGATGCGCCTCTGGTGACCAGTGAGTCCGCACCTGATGGATATCAGCCAACAGACAAAGTCAGCGGCCCAATGTATGAGCTGGATGGCTTTATTCGTGTGTACGTTCAGCACTACCTGTTCATTGAAACCGACCTAGCCCTTCGTGAGCCAGGCGAACGTAAAGTCCTGAAGGAAGTTCAGGCGGTGCCAGTACCTCTTGATAACCAAGTGGCAACCGAAGTGGAAGGCATCACTGCTGAAGGCTCAGATATTGCTGCGGTAACTGAGGGTAATGCACTGACAGGGCTTCAAAAGCTGGAGCGTACTTATTCAGTGGAAAAATACCTGAACTCTTATGCTTTCGAGCAAAAACGCCGCATGAGAAGCGGTGAAATCCACTATCTGGATCACCCTCTGATGGGACTGATTATTCAAGTCACCCGCGTCGAATAAGTGCTTTTGTGAAACAGAGTTTTTCTACAACGCCCTCATTTGAGGGCGTTGTTTTTTCGGTACTTTTAACCAAAACTATAATGATACGGACTAGCCGAGTACACCATGCAAGCCAACCTTGAATTTCAAACTGACCGACTCATCCTGCGCGCACTCAAACAAGCGGATGTCGCACCGCTCAAAAAAGCCATTTCCGAGTCAGCAGACACCATCAGCCCTTGGCTGGATTGGTGCCATGAAGGATTCGATGATATGGACGCCGAAGCCTGGGTGAATCGTAGCCGCCAAGGTTGGCTGACCGGGGCAAGTTATGAATTAGCTGCATTTGAAATCGAAACCGGTGAACTCGTCGGTTGTGTCTACGTTTCCAGTATCGACAGCGTCGCCAACATGGCAAACCTCGGATACTGGATTGCGACTAAATTTCAGGGCAGAGGATACGCTTTGGAAGCCACAGAAGTGGCAGCTTCCCTCGCCTTTGGACACCTGTTGTTGACCCGACTGGAACTGGTGATGGATCCTGCCAACGAAGCCAGCATCCGAATTGCAGAAAAGCTCCGTGCAACCTTTGAATGCCGTGCACGTAATCGTTATATGTATGATGGTGAAGCCCGTGAAGGCTTGGTGTACAGCCTCATTCCCAACGATTTCCTCCATTGAAACCTAGGGTCTGTTGACCTTTGGTACTTCTCGTGGAAATCTGTGAAATAAGTCTCTGCCCTCACAATATTTATTGAGCAATCTCTAAGTTAAGATTTTGTCATGGAACGGTAACCAAATCTAAAGGTAACCGTCACACCCCTCCCTATAATCAAGCTTATTAATAATTAGCTGACTAGAAATAATGTTTTCCAGAAATCTACACTGGATCGTGTTCGTTGTTGGTACAGCTGCGGCGTTATGCACCGGTTTTGCTGTCCACCAAATTGACGAAAAGCGTCAACAGAGTTCATTCAACACACTGATTGAGCAACGTCTAAAGGGCTTGGAAAAAGCCCTTTACTCATTCCACGAGTTGCAGCTCTCCGCGCAGCTTTACTTCCAGACCGACAAGAACCTGAGTAAGAAGAAATTCCAGCAATTTCTCTCCAGTCGAACTCGTGAAAGCTCGGGGATACATTCAGTGTTTTGGCTTCCTAAAGTGTCCAAGGACTCCATTGAGGACTTTGAAAGCCGAGTTGTGAGAAATGAGGATGGCACATACAACAGCTATCAAACCTACCCTCAGCCTGATAATCAGTGCTCTTGGGCATTGAGCGATTATGCATTTCCCGTGTTGTATGTTTCCCCTCAAAACCAAGTGGAAAACTATATTGGATGGCGGGCCGAATCACAGTGTCAGTTCGCACATGCTATGGAGCGGGCTTTCTTTCAGCGCAAACCAGAAGCAAGCTTTTTTGAGGAAGATGGTATTCACGGGATTCGACTATTCTCAGCGGTTATTCTAAATGATGAGCTCAGAGGCTATCTGGTTACTTCTATTTATTTCGACAGTTTTTTCTCCGCAATATGGTCCAGTTATGATGCGTTGGATAACCTGAAAATCGCCGTATGGCCGCAATACAGTACCAGAAACGAAAAAGGTGCGTTGCTATTCAAAACACAGCAACAAAGTTATGGAACCAATGCATTTAGTGCAGAGCATTTAGTTAAAATACCGGGGAGCGAAGAAGGCATCTGGTTTACATTTGAAGCACCAAAAAATCATCTAATAAGTTATCAATTCAGCCTGGGTATGACGGTATTGGGCTTTCTTCTGACTATCGCCACCAGTTTCTGTATATGGTCATATTCCAGCCGGCTTGACCTCGCTAATCAGCTTGTTTCAAAACAGACCACGAAACTTCGCTTTCAGGCATACCACGATAATCTAACTTCATTAAACAACCGCTTAGCACTCGAAAAGCGATTGGAACAAGAACAGTTGAGACTGAAAAATGGAGAGAGCTTTGGGTTTTCTATCCTCTTTATCGATTTAGATCGATTCAAGAATGTGAATGACTCCCTTGGCCATCTGATTGGAGACAAACTTTTACAATCTGTGGCCGATCGTCTGTTTATTTCGACACAGGCACCCAATAAAGTGTTTCGTTTTGGGGGCGATGAATTCGTCGTATGCTTGTCAGACGTGATCTCTCAGGATGGCGCATACCGAAGCGCCAGTGTATATCTTGATGCGATTAACCAGCCCTACCTGATCAACGGTCACGATATTCAAATTGGCGCAAGTATTGGTATTTCGACTATCAGGGATTGCAGCTTCACCTTGCTGGATATCATTCAGCAAGCAGATATTGCTATGTACCACGCCAAAGAAAGCGGCGCTTCAATCACCTTTTTCCACAACACCATGCTGGAGAAGGCTCAACAACGCTTCAACATCGAACAAGAACTGGCTTACGCGCTCGAGCTCAATCAATTGTCGTTGGAGTACCAGCCAATTTGTAAGAACGGTAAGGTTCTCCATTTTGAAGCTTTGCTGCGCTGGTATCACCCAGAGATGGGGGCAGTTTCCCCCATCAACTTCATTCCAATTGCAGAAGATACTAACCTCATTCATACCATCGGCCGCTGGGTATTAGCCAATGTTTGCCAATTGCTCGGACACTGGCAAAGCCACGCCAGCGACTTCGACTACCCAGGCGTAACTGTCAACGTTTCGGCTAAACAATTGATCTCGCCTGCCTTCATCACCTTCGTTAAATCATTGATCAAAGATAATAATATTGCCCCCTACAAGTTGGGGCTGGAAATCACTGAATCAACGTTGATGGAAGATGAACAAGCCAGCGCGCAGGCACTGCAAGCATTGAGAAAGGCGGGAGTGAGACTTTATCTCGACGACTTTGGTACGGGATATTCATCCCTTTCACTATTAGGAGAATACGTTTTTGACGTCATGAAAATAGACCGCCACTTCATCACCAATGTGATCGACTCTGATAGAAGCTCCACCAAGCTTTGCGCAGCAATGATCCAATTAGCAAAAACCCTGGAAATGGATGTGGTAGCAGAAGGTGTGGAAACAGAAGAGCAGTTCGCTTGGTTATTAGAGCAAGGTGACATTTCTATTCAGGGCTACCTCATCTCACGTCCGCTTCCCGTTGAAGAATTATTTAACTGGCACCCAGCCTGTAGTGTCCCAAATCGCGTTGAAGCCCTTAACACGAAACCAAAAACCTTTACGCCACTCCTGTTCAAACCCCATTTAGGCCAGGTATAAAAAAAGCTGCCATTTGGCAGCTTTTCTTTTTCCGAAGCCTGCAGTTAGTGCAGTTTCAGCGACGGGCGAAGTACGCGGTTGATGCGGCTAACTACCATCATCAAACCGGTTTTAATCACCCCGTGCAGCGCGATCTGGTGCATTCGGTATAAAGAAATGTAAACCACACGCGCCAGTCGGCCTTCTACCATCATCGAACCACGGGTCAGGTTACCCATCAGGCTACCTACGGTTGAGAAGCGGCTCAGAGAAACCAGCGAACCGTGATCTTTGTAGATGTATGGCTTCAATTCACGGTCAGTCACTTTCGCCACAATGTTCGAGAAACAACGACTTGCCATCTGGTGTGCTGACTGTGCACGAGGTGGAACCATAGTACCGTCTGGTTGCTCACAAGCTGCGCAATCACCGATAACAAAGATGTCTTCGTCACGGGTGGTTTGCAGCGTTGATTTCACCACCAATTGGTTGATGCGGTTAGTTTCAAGACCTGCGATGTCTTTAAGGAAATCTGGCGCTTTGATACCAGCTGCCCACACCATGATTTGCGCTGGGATCTTGTCGCCGTCTTTGGTGACCAAACCATCTTCGTCCGCTTTGACAACCATGGTCGCAGTTCGAACATTCACACCCAGCTTAATCAGTTCTTGCTGCGCAGCACCAGAAATGCGTGGCGGCAATGCAGGAAGAATACGCTCACCGGCTTCAACCAGAGTAACGTTAAGCTTAGAGCTATCCAGATCCTGGAAACCGTAGTTGTGCAGTTCTTTGATGGCATTGTGCAGCTCAGCGGAAAGCTCAACACCTGTTGCACCGCCACCAACAATCGCGATGTCAACGGTACCGTTACCGGATTTCGCATGCAGTTTCAGGAACTCATTGTTCATTTCGTTACGGAAACGGCGCGCCTGTTCTGGGCTATCCAGGAAGATACAGTTGTCACGAACACCGGCAGTGTTGAAGTCGTTTGACGTTGAACCGATAGCCATCACCAGAACGTCGTAGCTCAGTTCGCGTTCAGGCATCAGCAACTCACCGTCTTCTTCGTCGTGCAACGCCGCCAATTTGATGGTTTTGTTATCACGATCGATGCCGGACAGGCTACCGAGTTGGAAATCGAAATAGTGGTTTTTTGCGTGGGCGCGGTAGCTGATTGCATCCACACCTTCGTCGAGGGAACCGGTCGCAACTTCATGCAGAAGCGGCTTCCAGAGATGACTTGCTTTACGATCAACAAGAGTGACCTTGGCGCGTCCTTTACGTCCAAGTGTGCGTCCTAGTTTGGTTGCCAATTCGAGGCCACCAGCACCGCCACCGACTACAATAATTTTGGTCACGATTACTTCCTCACCATGATTTAAATACGAAAAAATTGGGCTACATCCTGCGATGACAGAATCGCGCGATGAAAGAAAATGTGTTTAAACAACCTTCGTATTCGGTCGATTATAAATATCGCTTGGAGAGGTAAAGAGCTTTTGTTTTCAACGTTATAAACGCGCATTGTTGTTTATTTTATGTTGCACGCCGACACCCGCATTTTTACGACATGGTGCTCATTTTTTGTTGAAACCATTATACAGGTCACTTGATCTCAATCAATTTTTAAATCCCTAAATCCGCACTAAATGCAGCGAAAATAGGCGAGGCTGATGAGTTTTGCGCCAATTGATAACATGGCTGATACAAAAAGAGCACCAACCTTAGCAGCTGATGCTCTGTAATCCCTACAAACCAAATGTTACGCGTCTTTAAACGCTTTCATTGCCTGTAGGTGATGGGAGATGCTTTTAAACTTGTGCGTCTGTGTGTCGTCCCAGACGATGTCATAATACGGGCTCAACACTTCTTCGGAACGGGTGTTATCCAAGATTTCATCTTCTTTCGACAATACCACCATACAACGGCCAGCGTTTTTGGCTCGGAAGCTCTCAACACATTTGGTCGCAATATCAGCATACTCTTCAGGACGATCGATTCGACCTTCCATGTTTTCTTCTGGGAACAGGTTCGGGTTAAAGATGACCTGTTTGATGCCGCTGAGAAAACCGATACGCTCTGACCAGAAGCCGCCAAGCCCCACACCACAAATCAGTGGTGATTTGTCATCAGACATTTCCATTTGCTTGCTCACTTCCTTAAGAAGGTGTTGCATATCGTGTTTAGGATGAAGTGTGCTGTAGTTGATGAAGCGAACATCTGGGTCAATAAACTGCAGTTGCATGACCTTTTCGTGGTTTCCGGGGCTGTTTGAATCAAAGCCGTGAAGATAAATAATCACTAAAAGTCCCTCTTACTCTTCGCTGGTGTTCCCAGCTTTTAATCTGTTTATACCCAAGCAAGTTATCCGCGTTGAAATGCAGTAAACCAAGGCACTGTTGACCTTGTGCGGTCAAACAACTTGGGTACCAAAATACTATCACCCAATCACGTACATTATTAAGGGTTAAGACCGAAAGACGGGTACGGCTCAAGGTTTTGAGACGAATTGGCGATTCTGACATTCCATCAGTTAAGGACGGCGGTGATATCTTCACTGTAAGAGGCCAATTTCTGGCGCATCGCCTTTCGCTGGCTCTCAGTTAGGTGGCGATCCAAACGCTGCAGCAATTCATATCGTCTAGCCAGATACAGCGCCATGTCATTCTTGTGCTGCTCACTTTGGAACGCGATGACGTTCGCAAAGTAATCATCGATACGGTCGCCAAGATTCGGGTCTTTCCGATTCGTCAGAATGCCTTCGAGCTCGCTCATAAGTCCATCGCGGATACTGTAAAACACCGGACGCATTTCGATCTGGTAACTGGCCATCTCCAAAAACTGCTTCTTTTGCTTGGCATTGACAGACTTCACCCAGAATTCCGCACGTTCGATAAGCCGTTCCTGCCTTCTAGAGTGCTGCTCACCCAGGCTACCTTCATTCGCTTTCTCGACAGCTTCTTCAATATTTGTGTTGAGAATGTCGAGCCACGCTTGCGCCTGCTCATCGCTTAGCGAGGAGATTAGATTGACCAGCGCCGGCGTGAGGCCTTCCAAAGAAGCTTGAATGCGATCATTAATAATGTGGTGATACTCGCCTATCTGCGAGTAGGAGAGCGGCTTTGCCATGTCCGCTTCAAGCTGATTAAGCAGGGCTTGGATTTTAGACAGTTCGTTTTGGCGGTGCCATTCGTGGAAAGCTTCCAAATCGGCATCCAGCTGTTTTTGCTGGGCTGATGTGGTATCGACATAGTCAGAAAGGTAGTAATCAATCCAAAACGGCAGTGTGTTGTAGGCAAACTGATTGGTACAGGCAGAAAGCAGGAATACAGCGGCCAGCGACAAAAAGAAATGCCTAACTGAAGATTTGCTGAATGTCATTTCCGTGATTCCCCCGTGGCTTTTTCAAACTGCCATATGTCCTTCCACTTTCGCTAAAAAGAAGGCGCTTCTCTCGCGATAAATCTCGTCACCGTACAGTTCAAAGCCGAGTGCATACCAAAGGGCACCCAAATAATTTGCAACAGGTAGCCATTGTCTGCAGGCGCGCTGCCAGTCAGCAACAGAATCTATACGTCTAATTTGACAGTATCGATTGACCAAGGTTTCAAGTTCTAGTCCATTTGCGAGAGAGGTCATCACTAAATCCATGGCTGGGTCGCCAAACGCGGCATACTCCCAATCTATGACTTTGATTTCACCATTTTTCTGGCGGATAAAGTTGTAGTGACCCAAGTCGTAGTGGCAAGTAGCAAGCGGCAAGCCTGAGGTAAATCGATGCTTCTGAAAGTGTTCATGAACTGCTTTCAATGAATCATTCAACGAGCTTACGGAAAGATTGCTGAAATACACCAATCCTTTATCGAAGGGATCAAACGTATTCGAAAGAGCCGGCATTTCGTGGATCTTAGCTTGAAGCGTCGCTGCGATGTCCAGCGAAGCCTCTGTCATCGTCTCGCCTTCAATCCAGGGATTCAGTAACCCCTCCGGATAGCGTTTTACTGGCGGGACGGTCAAGCCCGCTTTTGACGCTATAGTTAGGGCTTCAAATTCATTGTGACGGCTTAAGCCAAATGCCTTTGCAGATGCCGATTCCGGGCGCCAAACATATTGGCCACCATCCTCTGCAGTCAATTTCATACAGCGGTTACTTAACCCGCCCTCAAGAAATTCTGCCTGCTCAATAATAAAATCAGGCCGCAGTCTTTCGATGACTGCGGCCTTTTCTTTTTCATCAGCTGAAAGCAATGATTACCATCCAATCAGAGATTTAGACTGCTTCTTACGGATTTCGGTTTCGTCAGCCCACTCGATAAGGCCCGTTTCCAGATCCATCAGGCGCATGGTCATTTTGTAGTAAACGTCTTTATCGCTGCCGTCTTGCTTGTTGATGCTCGACAGGTTGCCATACAACATGTATTGCGCACCAACCATTTTACCGAATTGGATAGCAGTACCTGGGTTCACCAGTGCATCGTTGTTTTGGAAATCTAACTGTTCACGCACCGCTTCAACGCGGGTCATGTCAACAAAACGGAATTTGCCAGAGTTAATCAAACGAGTGCTGATGGTGTCAGTGATAGATTCAGTATCAATGTGCTCAGCGGTTTTGTTTTTGATTGACTCAACAAACACGATGGGACGTTCGTTGCGGGTGATAAAAGATACAGATCCAGAGGACAACATGCTGTCTGTCATCTCAACCGCTATCTTTTGCAGATCGGTCGAGCCGAAGTCAATCGTTGTGGTTTCCACTTCCTGAGCATCGCCATAGCTCACCTGCTTGGCACATCCTCCCAAGATAAGTGCAGCTGCACCCATTAGCACAATTAGGCTTTTCTTCATTGCTTTACCCATTTCGTTATAGTCACTGAATATTTCTGAGCGAGACTCGGAAGTTCTTCGCATCCGGGTTTAACGCCACACCCTGAAGTGTCACTGAATCGCCACCGTAAACAATAAACTGGCGCCACGGCGACTTGCCGCTATCCACTTCCAAGCCCTGTGCGTCATACCAATTAAAACGGTACTGCAGGTTCTGGGACTCATCACTCTTATTGGTCACCATCACCTGTGCCAGCAGTCGCTCGTTCACGATACTGGTTTTCGCATTGCCAAATTCGAGGTTCTTCGCCAACACCGAATTTCCCAACACCACATTTTGGTTACTGCTATCAATGCTGATCCCAGCGGTGTTGTTCGCACAACCTGCCAGCAACATGCTTGCTGATAACAGAACTGCCGCATATTTCATCATATGCCTCCTAATATCCCCTGCCAATGAACCACTTGACCGCCCTGTCTGGATAGCCAAACTAACGTGGTTTTTCCTGATTCGATGGTTACGTTAATAGATTGTCCGTCAGCATTCACTGTGTGCTGACCTGAAGAATAAAACCCGCTGTAAACGCCCGCACTTTCAGGGAGCGTCTGCCAGCTTCTGGTATCCGGTTGCTCACTCAACACATTAAAGATGTTGACGACGAGATTGCCAATGCCGCTGTCATCTTTTTCAGTCAGAGACTTGCGCATCTCGTTTTTTGCCACAACACGCAAAATCTGACGCACCGCCATCGCCGGCATAGCTTCACTTAATGCATTCTGTGCCATGCCATTCACGTTCGCCAATTGTGCTGGTTTGACTGTTTGCCCATCCACACTGAATGCCTTCTGGGGAGCTGCAGTATACGAACGGTAATAGGGCAAACTCACCGTATGAGCTTCAAGATAGCCACGGCTATCAGACAACCATAATGGCAAACGCCAGAAATCACGGGCATTCACCACACCTTGTTCATTTAATACGACCAACTGCCCTTTCGATCTGTCCGGACGTTGATACTGGCCATATTTTTTCTCAAGCAATCTCAATTCATCACGACGTCCCTGACGCAAAGCGACGCGCATCGCGGCATCCGCGATATATGCGTTGTCAGGTTCGACGGCTAAAGCACGATTGTAATCAATGAATGCTCCGTTCAGGTTGCCTTCAGCTTCATAGAGCAACGCTGAGAGGTAAAACAGGTAACCATTCTGTACCGAACCTAACAGCTTGCCTGCAGGAGGATATTTCACCAACACTGCGCCGACATTGTCGTCGATGCCATTCTGTGTAGCCGTGTTTGATGCATTTTGAAGCTCGCTGTCTCGCAGTCTTTTTGCTCGCTCCTGAACCTGATTGGCGCGACGTGCCTCAACCAACGCACCTTGAAGATTGTTTTCTTTTATGTAATTCAGCATCAAATACAGATGAAGAAAGCCAAGTTCATAATCCGGCGGCATGTAGGTGAGCACATTGTCGTTGGTCACCAATGCGCCTATCTGATCGACGCCTTTAGAAAGCTGGATAATCGCTTTGTCTTGTTCTGCAGTTGCAGCTAGATCTGCTTGTTCAAGTGCAGCTTTACTCTTTTCGAGGTCGCCAGCAAGCAGTGCCAAGCGTCCTTTTTCCATGCCATCCAGAATCTCACCGTCGGGTGAATCGGGCAGTTGCTCCAACGCTTGCTGATACTCACCCCTAGCCACCAGCGCATGCGGCTGTTGCAACGCAGCGGAGTAGTGACTGAATAACGCCTGTGCTGAAAGATTGGCGCAGCCTACCAGACTGAGTCCCAGACTGAATGCCACCAATTTCTTTGAAAATGACGAATTGGCTCTGCGCTTACCAGCGAGAGCCAAGAAAGACTTTTTAATCATTAACCGATCAGCATTGGTCCTAGAGGACGGCCACCAACCAGGTGCATGTGAATGTGGTAAACCTCTTGGCCACCGTGATTATTGCAGTTCATGATCAGACGGTAACCGTCTTCTGCGATGCCTTCATCAGCCGCCAATTTGCGCGCCACAGTAAACATGCGGCCAAGTGCCAGTTCATCTTCCGTTTCAACGTCGTTCACGGTTGGGATCAACTTGTTTGGAATGATCAGGATATGACTTGGAGCACGAGGATTGATGTCTCGGAAGGCAGTAACAAGGTCGTCTTGGTAAACCACGTCAGCCGGGATTTCCTTACGAATGATTTTACTGAATATGGTTTCTTCAGCCACGGGCAACTCCAAATGAATCGGTTACAGAGCTGTAAGTATGCTAGAGACAAAGAGTTTGGGCAATAATGAACAGTGTTTTTTATCGTAGATAGTTGCCTCTACCTCAATTCTTCACTTTCCGTAACAATTTCATACCAACTGAGAAACAGCTTTCAGCTTCAGTTATCAACCCCTAGCTTTTTATTAACCACTCTCTCAACAAATTTGCGTCTCACTTCAAAGGTTGGAAAGTATTGACCTTTTTAAGTTTAAAGTTTTTGAAATACTGGCGGATGACAAGAAAAGCGATGTGTTAGAACAGGGCTGACCTTCCCGTTACGAAGCAGGAAGCTCGGCATATAACTACAAGCAATAATACTAAGCGTGTTCCTTTTCTTTTTACTAGAACGCGCGTTTCGGGAAGCATCGGTTAATCGCCGGTGGGAGGAATATAAATGGCTAAAAAACGACAAAGCTCTGTGATTCGTCGGATGTATGCCGGCTTTGCGGTACTCGCAGTGAGTCTGGTGGCAACCAACACCCTTAACCTTAAAAGTTCTCAAGACATCCACGACCAGCTAGAAGTCGTCACCTCAGAAGCACTTCCCCTCGTCTCCTTATCTAACGAAGCCAGTGTTAGCCTTCTTGCCGCAGACAAAATATTCAAAGACTACCTGACCAGTACTAATGGCTCACAAAGCGAACAAGTATTGGAAAACTTTGAAGCAGCAAGACAGAAGTTCGATACGGCACTGAACAACCTCTACCAAGCCTCTTCCGGTCAGGCAGAATTGGCTTCGCAATTGGAATCTCTGCGTGAGATCGAAAAACGTTACTTCTCTGAAGCATCGGTGGCGATTGGTAACTTCCAACGCCAGCAAACTGCAAAAGAAGAGGGTGTGACCGCCGCTCGTCAGTTCCAGCGCATGAATACGTCACTGGCTCTGGGTATGCAGGACTTCGTGGCGAATAATGGTTCCACGACGCTGAAAATCATTTCAAAAACCTACTTCAAAAAGCTTCAGGAAACGGAAACCCATACTTCCGACGCGCTGGCCAGCAACAAATTGGCTGATGTAGAAAAAGCCATGAACGGCAACCGCCGTAGCGTGAAGCAACTGAACTACTCTTTCCGTTCACTGACTTCACAGCTTCCAGAATTGAAAGAGAAATTCCAGAAAGACATCGATGCCTTTACCCGCGACGTGAGCCGCGAAGGTGGTGTCCTTGATCAGCACTATGCATACCTGGTTGCGACTAACGAGCTTTACACCAACATCGGTAATCTTGCGTCAGAAGTTGACAGTGCGATGGACATTCTCGACCAGTTCCGCGGCCAAGCGGAAAGCGTGATGTCTGCATCTATCGCACAAGCTAACGACACCTTCAAAAATGGTGTTCGCCAGACGATTTTCATTGGTGCGCTGATTCTGGCAATCACCGTCTTCATTGGCTGGCACATTGCTCGAAGCGTTCGTAAGCCACTGAGCAGCACCCTAAACGTTCTGGAAGCAATCACTGAAGGCGACATGACCCAGCGCATCGAAGTGAAAGAACACAATGAATTTGGCCAGCTGGCAGACCACATCAACACCCTGGCTTCAAATCTTCAAGGCATTCTGCGACAGCTCCGCGATGCTGCAGAAGAGCAAGCTGAAGTCGCAGCTGCGAACCAGTCCACCACGCAAACCGCAAAAGCTCAGCTTAATGAACAGCGTCAGCAAACCACCGCAGTCGCTGCGGCCATGACGCAAATGGAGCACTCAGTGCAAGACGTTGCAAACAGCGCGCGCCACACCATGGATAAAGTGATGGAAGTGAGCGATGCTGCGACGAAGGGCCGTGAAATCATGACCCGTAACATCAGCACGACCCACCAGCTTTCAAGCCGTCTGGATGATTCTGTTGCCGTGGTTTCCTCACTCCAAGAGATGACTGCGAATATCGAAACCATTCTGGACGTGATCAGCAACATCGCCGATCAAACCAACCTGCTGGCACTGAACGCGGCGATTGAAGCAGCCCGTGCCGGTGAACAAGGCAGAGGCTTTGCGGTGGTAGCAGATGAAGTTCGTGTCCTGGCGAAACGTACTTCCGACTCAACGTCTGAAATCGAAGAGATGATTAGCAAGCTGCAGACCCAGTCAAGCCAAGCGGTTCTGGTAATGCAGGAATGTGTGGAAGAAATGAGTAACAGTGTTGCGCAGGCGTCCGACGCCAATTCTGCGATGGAAGAAATTGAAGCCATCATCATGATGATCAGCGACATGAGCAGCCAGATTGCGCAAGCCGCTTCCGAGCAAAGCACCACCTCTGCGGATATCGCTCGCAACGTTGAGCACATCAGCTTTATTGCCGACAGCAGCTATACCGCCATGCAAGACGTGGCTGGCGCGAGTGAACGACTGGACCAACAAGCCGTTAACCAGAACGAACTGGTTCATCGCTTCACGGTGTAATCAAAAGCACCAAACAAGAAAGCGGGCTAAATGCCCGCTTCTTTATTGGTCTCTACTTTCAGATACCCATCAACTTTCGAGTGATCGCTGCCGCGCTGATCGCTTCACAATGGCTGTTATTCACTCCTGACCATAATGGTGTGAAATCATCCCTGCCTTCTTTTTCTGCTGCTGCACGCAGTGGTCCCATTTCAATAGAGGCAAAAGGAAACACCGGTGCTTTTTCACTGATACAATCCAATGCAGCCATGGCGCCATTAATGATTCCCCGCGCCGGACGGCCAGAAAACACATTGGTCAGCGCCGTATTTTTTGCTGCTTCCGACGTCAAAGCGCGACGGTGTAACGCCGAAGTGCTGGCTTCGTCACTCAGCAAGTAGGCCGTACCAATCTGAACCGCGTCTGCGCCTAAAGCCAGCGCCTGCACCACCTCATCGCGAATTGCGAGACCACCCGCCGCTATCACGGGCAAATTGATCGCATCGGCCACCTTGGGCAATAACTCCATGGTCGGCCGCTGAGAATCCAATGACTCAGTCAAAAACATTCCGCGATGCCCGCCCGCTTCAATACCCTGAACGATAACAGCGTCAGCGCCGTTGTCTTCCAACCATCGTGCTTCTTCCAACGTTGTCGCAGAGGAAAAGACTTTCGCCCCCCACCCTTTTACACGTGCCAGTAGTGAAGGTTCTGGCAAACCAAAATGGAAGCTAACAATAGGCGGCGCATAGTCCTCAATGGCATCAGCCATCTTGTGACTGAACGGAAGACGACTGGCTTTGTTTCCCAATGCAGACTCATCAATTCCATATCGCTGAAAGAAAGGTTTAAGCTGAATGCGCCATGCTTGGTGGCGCTCCGCTTCAAAGGGATATGAGGTATGACAGAAAAAATTGAGGTTATAAGGCTTATCGGTTCCCTCTTTCATGCGCTTAATTTCTTCAACGACGGCATCGGCATCCAGCATGCCACAAGGCACTGAACCTAGCCCGCCAGCTTTGCAAACCGCAAGCGCCAACTTGCTGTTTTGTACACCAGCCATGGGGGCCTGAATCAAGGGGAAATCCACACCAATCCATTTGGCAAAATCAAACTTTTCCATATTCCCAACCCCAATTTTCTATACATTTTCACCTATGCACCATCAAGGCTATACCTTACGTCAAAATCCCAGTTTAGCCCGTGAGCAACTCCTTAATTTCCAGAATCTTAACTCCCACCAAATGAATCATTATGCATATAAAACTGTTTTTGACTCACAACTATTCAAATGTGATCTAAGTACATGTTCGTAACATTTCGGGTTGTCATATTTCTTCCCTATGGCTTAATTCGAAAAAGAAAGCGCTTTCTTTTCGTTTTTTGGTGCCGAGACAAGAACGATTCGAAGGTCAATCTAAAAAATAAAAAAACCGACAGTGAATAACCGCACTCAAAGAAAGTGCGACTATCCGAAAGGGAGTTTGGAGAGTGTCAAGCAGAATCAACCGAGCTGCGCCTCATGGAGAGGAGTGGCTGAGCTACCTCAAGCAAAAAACACGTGATTTGGTGGATGCGAAGATCCATGGGATCTCTTTCAGCCCTTATGTTGATGGACAAGGGCCAGGGTCAAAGATCACTGAAGCACAAATCCACGAAAGGCTTCAGATTATCGCCCCACACGTCAATTGGATCCGTACCTTCTCATGTACAGATGGTAACGAGCTGATTCCAAAAATCGCCAAGGAGTATGGTCTCAAAACCATGGTTGGCGTTTGGATTGACGGCAAACATGAAAAAAATGAGGAAGAGCTACAGAACGCTATCGCAGTCGCACGTGAAGGCTATGTAGACATTCTGGGTGTCGGTAACGAAGTGCTGCTTCGCGAAGACATTCATGAAGACGAACTTATCAGCTACATCGAACGCGCGAAGGCAGAACTACCAGACGTTCAGGTGGGTTATGTGGATGCCTACTACCTTTTTGAGAACCATCCGCGAGTAGCTGATGCCTGCGAAGTGATCCTGACAAACTGTTACCCATTCTGGGAAGGCTGTCCGATAGACTTCGCCGTGCCATATATGAAGGAAATGTATCGCCGTGCCATAAATGCCGGCAAAGGCAAGCCAGTGATTATTTCAGAAACCGGCTGGCCTAACGAAGGGGTTCCTGAGCGTGGCTCAGTGCCTTCTGAAGAAAATGCCCTTAAGTATTTTGTTGAAACTTATGCATGGGCAGAAGAAGAGAACATTGATGTGTTCTATTTCTCGTCTTTCGATGAAGCCTGGAAGGTGGAAAAGGAAGGCGCGGTAGGTGCGTACTGGGGTCTTTGGGATAAAGACGGCAACTTTAAGTACTCAACCTAACAGAACACATTACAAGGCGCCCGCGGGTTATCCGCGGGCATAAGAAAACTAAGGTAAAAAGCGCTATGGAATACAGAAACGCCATTTGTTACTCAGGCTATCGTGAAGGTCAAAACCCTCGTGAGGGAATTTACCCAACGTACCAAGAGATCAAAGAAGACCTTCTTATCCTCTCCCACAACTGGTCTGCACTGCGTCTATATGACTGCGGCACTCATGCAAGACTGGTGTTGGATGTTATTCGCGACGAAGGACTTGATTTCAAAGTAATGCTCGGCGCCGATGTTGCGGCTGAAATGAACAACCCCAATTGCCCTTGGGGCGCACAATTCAGTGAAGAATTGCTGGAGAAAAACCGCCAGCACAACAAGGAAGAAATTGACCGCCTCATCGAGCTTGCAAACGCATACCCAGATATCGTGGGTTATGTATCAGTCGGCAATGAAGCGAGTGTTGAATGGACTGATCACCTGATCTCTGTAGAGAAACTGGTTGAGCACGTTCAGAAAGTAAAAGACAGCATCAGCCAACCTGTCACTTTCTGTGAAAACTATGTGCCTTGGACATACAAACTGGACGCACTGGTTGAAGTGATTGACTTCATTTCCCTGCACACATACCCAGTTTGGGAATACAAAACTATCGACGACGCGCTGGAATACACCAAGCAAAACTACCGCGATGTCGCCGATCGTCACCCAGGTAAGCCTGTCGTTATCACCGAAGCTGGCTGGGCAACAGCCTCGAATGGCCGCGGCATTGAAGCATGGAACGCGTCTGAAGAACTTCAGGCTGCTTACTATGACCAACTGCTGCAATGGACGCGCGATGAGAAGATCCTTACCTTCGTCTTCGAAGCGTTTGACGAGCCGTGGAAAGGTGACAACCACCCTGAAGAGCCTGAGAAACACTGGGGTCTGTTCAAGGTGGACCGCACACCGAAACTGGTCATGCAGTCTCTGTACGGTTGACTACAACGAAGGGCGGATTAACCGCCCTTTTCTTTTCCTGCCTATATCTGGTTTTCTCACGAGCAGGCAAACATCATCGAGATAACCTCATAGGCACAAAACGAATACCATTGAAATCTGATTCTTCACCTGTTGCCTCAAAACCTTGTGATGCATAAAACGCCAAAGCATTGACCGATGACCGAAGCGATATTTCCTTCGCACTCGTTGTTGTTAATACATGCTCTAACAGGCGTTTCCCTAACCCTGTGCCTTGTTCAGATTTGGCTACAAAAAGATGGGTCAGATAATTCCCTTCACGCAGCGCTGCAAACCCGACTACCTCATCCTTGTTCAACGCGATGACTGTGTAGAAGCGAGAATCATCAAAAGTGGTAGCAAGATCTGGCAGGATCCGGGATTTGAACTCATCCTGTCCTTGTTCATCAAACAAAGGAATAACGTCTGCTTCTGATACCGAGCTCACTAGTTCCTGAGCCGCTTCCAAATCCCTTAACACCACTTTGCGGATTTCCATCTTCTCTCCCTACTGTTGACCTTAAAACTTCGCTTTGATCTTCAGGACAAATTTATCGACCTGCTCCCTACCCGCCTTTTCGGCGTTATAAAGAGAAAGGAAAGTCACCTTACAGTCTTTCGCGCACGCACCTAAAATCGCCGTTTTCAATACGCGCTTCAGCGGCTTGTGCATCACCAGGTTATCCACCCACCAAGGTGAACCCAGTGTTGTCACTACTTTCACTTCTTTAAGGTTGCCCAATCTCGGCTTAATCGCTCCTAGTTCCGCATCATGATCGTAGGCATATCCAGGGGCCCATACGCGGTCAATCCAGCCTTTCAGCATCGCGGGAAAGCTGAACCACCAGGTAGGAAAGACAAGCACTAAGGATTCCGCCTCCACCAGCTGTTCAAGCTCTTTGTTAAGCTGACTTCGGTCAAAGTCTTCGGCGTAGTAACTTTGCCTTTCTTCTGCACTTAACACTGGATCAAAAACCTCGCCATAGAGATCCAGCAAGGTGATGTCATAGCCTTTCGACTCAAGGTGTTTAATCGTTTCCTGACAGAGGTAACTGCACAAGCTTTCCTTAAGAGGGTGCGAAAGCACCACCAAACACTTCATGACATTCTCCCTAGCTACATTACTGCTCGTTCTATCAAGACTTGGCGAACAAAAACGCGCCACACGACGCCATAAAGCCGCCGGACACCTTGTTCAGAATTTGCTTTTCACGCTTACTTTTCAGCATCTTGCCTGCTTTAGCTGCGGAATAAGCATACATCCCCAACACACCGCCCACACCTACGGTAGAAATCAGAAGAATGACACCCACATGCAGCCCACTGATTTGAGTGACGTCCACAAACGCGGGGAAGAAGCCCATGTAAAACAAGATTGCTTTGGGGTTAGAGAGACCGACCACAACTCCCGTCAGCAAGCTCGAAAACCTCGATGATTGCGAAGGAACAGATTCTCCGTCCTCAGGGACTTCTGCCGTCCAACTGACGTAGGCGAGCCAAAACAAATAAGCAATGCCGGCATACTTGATGACGAAAGACACTTCACCCAGCACTTTCGATAGTGCGGAAAGCCCTGAAAGCGCAAGGAAGATGAAAATGTAATCCGCAATCAGGATCCCTAACGCGAGCAACATACCCTGCTTCATTCCACTCCCCATCGAACGTGAAATCGTCGCAAACACGCTCGGGCCTGGAATAAGCGCGGACAGTGCCATAGCGAAAAACAGTGCGATACCAGAAGCAATGGTCATGATTCCTTTCTCCTTAACTACACAGTTTTATTGCCTGATAACCGCAATAAGATCGGTGAAATAGTCGTTGTCGCCAGATTGACTCAACAAGGTTGTCAACTGGCCGCGATGATGGGTTTGATGATTAAAAAAATGCAAAAGCACAGAGGCGAGATTTTCAGAATACTCTGCCCCTGCCGTATTTCGGTAGGTCAAACTGTTATTGAATTCCGACTCCGGAATAGACGCTACCCAGCGGGAAATATCATCATCAAGCGACGTTCTCAGTGCTTTCAAAGAGGCCAAGTCTTCCACTAGATACACTGTGTTACTTGGGGGTGATGGGTAACGGCTTAGCAACTGTTCAAGCATCACCTCGCTAGGAACGAGGGTAAAGCGATTCAGCCACAACAAATCCCCAGTCAGAATATGACTCATGGTATGAAAAGCAGAGCCAAAGAAAGCCTTTCTGTCTTCATACAAGTCTTCGTCACTGAGATTTTCCATATGACCCAGCAATTGCTCATTCATCCACCGGTTGTACTTTGCCATTAGCTCAAACTGGATTTTCATATCGACCCTATTTCCTTATATACCCAAACAACCTGAAGATGCCAGATTCAGCGAGATTGACTGGCGTTGTGATTGCGGCGTTCCTTTGCAGGTGTAGTCATCTCCATCAAAAAGGAACAACAAAGAGCACGGCGTCAGTCAACTCGCCCGAAGGGAGGCCCTCAATGCGCCCACTTCTTCGTTAAATT
Organism: Grimontia sp. SpTr1; assembly: GCF_947387585.1. NCBI lineage: Bacteria > Pseudomonadati > Pseudomonadota > Gammaproteobacteria > Vibrionales > Vibrionaceae > Grimontia > Grimontia sp. SpTr1. The sequence continues at coordinate 14,781 of NZ_CANDOD010000005.1, read as the reverse complement.
CCACGGAAATAGAACCACTATTCCTCGCAAAATTTGCCTCGAATTGAACGCATTGATGACCTCTGAATGCGAGCATCTTCAGGTCGTTTGGGTATACCTATTTCTTTCCAAGCGTTCGCTTCTCAAGCTCCACATTAGCGCGCACGAATTCATTCAGTTCCTTTACCGAGCGGATGACATACACGTTTTTGTTCTCGGACATGAATTCGAGCCTTTTCAGGAAATTGTCATTCCAGAACTTCGGCGACAGTTTGAGAAACTTGTAACTTTGCAAACTGCCTTTGAGCACCGAACTTCCATCAGGCCATCCTTCCGGTTTAATGAGCAAACCTTTCAGCAGTCGCTTGGTGACCAACCAATAGCTGGTCAGATAAGGCAGTTCGACATACACCAGCGTATCTGCCGCTTCCAAACGTTTGTTAAACGAACCGAGCAATCCCATACCATCCAGTATCCAGCTCTCCGAGGCCAGTATCTCATCATGCCGTGCTTCAAAACTATCGTGACTCACTTGCTCGCCATTTTTCTGATAAAGCATGGAGTCCAACTGATAGAGATCAATCCCGGTCTCAGACGCCAGTTTTTTGCTTAGGGTGGATTTACCGCTTCCCGGTTTTCCAAATACCGCTATTTTCTTCATGTCGCCTCCAAGATAAAACCAAGAAGCAGATAAAAGAAAACCCACCTCTTGGGTGGGTTCTGCAAATATAACGCGCGACAGCATCCCCACCATTAAGGGTCTGTTGACCTTTGATGATGGTTTTTTGCAGCAGTTTGTGGGGATTTTATGCAAGGCAGAGGCTTCGATGTGTAGCTAGCCTACATGAGAAGCCGATAACGCAGCAGAAAGTTCCCACAAACGCTGCCCGAAGGGTTCTGCTAAAAGCGTTTTATGCTTTGTTGAGGTGTACTTGCTTAGAATGACTAGGCTGCATACACCTCGCCGCGCCTAAAACGCTTTTCGCTAGAACAAAATTCAACCATCAAAGGCCAACAGACCCATTTGGAATGATGATAATTCGGATGAGTTTGAGCATTGAATTCGTTTTCATACACCTATAGTTGTCAATGCCAATAAGGAAGTCAACCATTAACCCTGTAAATACAGAGGATTACAACAATATCCTGTATTAATAGCTAACACTCGGTTAGCGGCAGTAAACATCCCTATTTGTCAGTTTATCTGGCTTTTCCGACTCTCATAAAAACACATGGAAACAGTAAAACTCGAGAAAGAAGATGAAATAAAAGCCCTTTTCCACTATCATCCTGCCGCCTGAGCGCAAGCGTTTGCTTTTTATTTCACATTCCTTGCCGACAGGCGCCAATCCGATATTTTAGCTATGGAGGGACGCCTTAATGACCACACTTACAATTACTCGCCCTGACGACTGGCATGTTCACCTTCGCGATGGCGAAGTGCTGACAGATACCGTCCGCGACATCAGCCGTTACAACGGTCGCGCGCTCATCATGCCAAACACCGTTCCTCCTGTGACCAACACTGAAATGGCGCTTGCTTACCGCGAACGCATCATGGCGCAAAAGCCTTCTGAGCAATTCGAGCCACTGATGGCGCTCTACCTGACTGACAACACCACACCAGACGAAATCCGCAAAGCGAAAGCCTCTGGCGCTGTTGTTGCTGCGAAGCTTTACCCTGCCGGTGCAACCACCAACTCGGATTCAGGCGTGACCAATGCGAAAAACATCTACCACGTTCTTGAAGCCATGCAGGAAGTCGGCATGCTACTGTTGGTTCATGGTGAAGTGACTCACCACGAGGTGGACATCTTCGATCGCGAGAAAGAATTCCTTGATACCGTTCTGGCGCCCATCGTTAACGATTTCCCTAACCTGAAAATCGTCCTTGAGCACATCACCACAGCGGATGCGGCAAACTTCGTGAAAAACGCGAACGAGAACGTTGCAGCAACCATCACCGCTCACCACCTGATGTATAACCGTAACCACATGCTGGTTGGCGGTATCAAACCTCACTTCTACTGCCTGCCAATTCTGAAGCGCAACACGCACCAGAAAGCACTTGTTGAAGCAGCGACCAACGGCAGCAAGAAGTTCTTCCTGGGAACAGATTCAGCGCCACACGCGAAAGGCGCGAAAGAATCCGCATGTGGATGTGCAGGTTCTTACACCGCACACGCAGCACTGGAGCTCTACGCTGAAGTGTTCGAACAAGAAGGTAAACTGGAGAACCTTGAAGCTTTCGCAAGTCAAAACGGCCCAGACTTCTATGGTGTGCCACGTAACACAGATACCGTAACGCTGACCAAAGAAGAGTGGCCAGTGCCAGATACCATGCCATTTGGTTCTGACATTGTCGTGCCAATCCGCGCTGGCGAAACCGTTAGCTGGAAAGTAAAGTAATTCGAAACAGCTAAGAACATCTCAGCGAACAAAAGAAGCCTGGCGACTTGCCGGGCTTTTTATTACCTTTTGATGAAACCCACTTCAACGATAATCCAGCCTGCCTGCTCCAAACCCGAAAAGCTTAACCACCCCTGATTATTTAGAAATTATTGAAACTGTCTTTACTTTTAGCTCATTTATCAATAATGAAGTATGCAATAACGTTTTCCCATCGCCACTACTCAGGCAAAACGAACAATAAGAATGGGAGAATGAAAGATGAGTCATGCAGCCATCATCAATGACCAAGCAGCAGTCAACGCTTTGGATCAAGCACGTAATCTCACGCTGCCTTCAAGACAAGAAATGTTAATGCGAGCACCTGTTGTTCAACAGTTTTGGGATAACAACCGAGAATTGCTCAGCAGCGCGTGGAGAGAGTGGCAGCTCACTGAGCAGGGCAATGCATTCAAGTTGGATGATTCTTTACTGAGTGCAAACCTCCGAGACGCGGTGAACAAAGCATGGGAAAACCCAAAAACAGAGTTGGATGTGAAAGAGCTGTGGGAACAAGTGGCTCCGGGTGTATTCCAATGCCAAATTTTCGACCCAGAACGTTTGGCAGAGCTCCGTGGTTATTTGGAAAACGTCGCTAACGCGGAAATTCCTTTGCGTCCTCCTTATGGCATCGCGCTAAACAGACACGGAGCTATGTTGGATAAACGCTCCGAAGGCTATCTGGCCGCACCGGAGTTTCAGGCGTTCTATCAAATCTTGATGGATAGATACATGCGCCCTGTCGCTCGACTGCTGTTTCCAGAAGTCATGGGCTATGATTCGCAAACCTTCGGATTTTCGATTCAGTATCAACCTGGTGTCGATACGTCACTGCGGCTACATACCGATGCTTCCGCGGCGACAATGAACATCAATCTCAACCTGCCGGGTGAAGCGTTCACTGGCTCAGAGATTGATTACTACGACCCAGCCACAGGTATGGTGCGCCGACTCAGCTTTGAACCGGGTATTGCAATGATTCACCGTGGCAGTGTGCCGCATGCTGCACAACCCATCACCAGCGGCTCACGCACCAACATCGTGTTGTGGCTATATGGCGATCGCAGGCAGATCCCTATTCGTGGTTTGACCCAAGAAATTGATGCGAAAGTGCGCTGGACAGTGCCAGAGTCAATCCCGGATAGTTACGCACCGTTTTAATGGAAATGTTAGATACAGAAAGCCCAGCATAAAGCTGGGCTTTTTATTTTTCAGTATCTTACAGTGCTACTTCTTAGGCATTGGCAAGATTTCAAACATGCCATCGAAGCTATCCAGCGTACCAGCCAGTTTCGTAAGCAACTCTGCATCACCTTTGACACCTGCCTGACCAGATTTAATCAGGTCTTCCAAGCTGGTTTCACCCAATACCACTTTGGTGAAGTCGGTTTTGTGAATGATGAGTTCAAAATCTACTTTTGGCAGCTCATCAACTTGGATGTTAGCCATGTTTGCATTAGACACTTCACCATAGTAACGCTCGCCCAAATCTGGGTGGTACACACCGAAGTTAAAGTCTAAGCCTGCTGCTTCTGCTTTCGGAGCATTCAAACTTACCGCGATGAAGTCGAGGAACATACCCGTTGGCGTATTCGCAATCACATCTGGTGACGCCAGTTTGATTGAAGGCTGAATGTCACCAGTACGCAGCTCAACGGCACCTTGCAGATAACTGTTACGCCATGCCATGGTTTCAGACTGATAACCTTGCTGCTCAAAGCTGTCTGCTAACGCAAAACGGTATTTGATGTTGCTTGGCTCACACTGAACCAAATCATTGAACAGCTGAGAAGCTTCCTGGTATTCACCCGCATTAAAGTGCTTCATACCCGCCTTGTAGAAGGCGTCCGCTCCCGCAGCTTCAACGTATACGCACGACTTCTCTGTGGTCTGCAGTGGGTTGGTGTTGACTGGGTTCATGTCGTGATATCCGAGATAGAGATTCACAACCGCTCGAGCGTTATGGCTGTATGAACCGTGATAGCCATTCGTGTGCCAGGTATCAATCTGAGATTGAGGAACAATCTTCTCGATTTCACGGCCTACGTCATGAATGGTCACACCATGGTTTGCCAGTCGCATCGCTTGGTTATGGATAAAGCCATAGTTGTCGCGCTGAAGCGTCATGTAGTCTGAGATTTCATTCGCTTCAGTGTTAGTATCATTCCACACTGGCGCTGAGTGAGCCGCATGGATATTGTCGACCAAGCCACTGTCGACAAAACGCATCTTCAGCTCAGTGAGGTACTTAGTCCAAACCAGCGAGTCACGAACTTTTGCACCACGGAAAGTGTAGATATTGTGCATGCCGTCATAAGTCAGCTCTGCTGTGTTCAGCGAGCGATACTTAGGCACATAAAGCACGATCTCAGCAGGTGCTTCCGCGCCAGGCATGTTGATGGCATGGAAGTCTAAACCATCAATGTTGATAACAGCCTCACGCTCTTGAATTTCCTGTGTGGGTGCCACCAGCGTCACTTCGCCGCGTGATGTCCCCAAACCAAGCGCGTTATCGACGATGCCTTTGGTGTTGGTGTCCAAGGTGGTGCCGTATTGATAGTTCGCACGACGTCCCATCGCAGTACCGGCAATCACGTTCTCGTCTGCCAGCTCTTTAATGAAGTCATTCGGCGCGTAAATTTCGGCGTCTGCCGCGAAATCGCCAGATTCAAAGACACCACGAGAGCCGCCAAAATGGTCGGCATGCATGTGTGAATAGATCATGCCGGTGATTTTGTGTTCACCATTAATTGCCGGTAGGTGCTGTTTCGCAAACTCCCAAGAAGCTGCTGCCGCTTCGCGTGAAAGCAGAGGGTCGTGAATCACATAGCCGTTCTCAGAGCGATAGACTGTCATGTTTGACAGGTCAGCACCGCGAATTTGGTATACGCCGTCAGTGACTTCATACAAGCCGCCTGCTGCATAGTTCAGCATGCCTTGACGCCAGATAGATGGGTTAACGGTTGGCGGCAGATCATCAACAGACATGTCAGTCATGTATTCGAAACGGTTTTTCAACTCGCCCGCTTCATGCGTGCCGAATTCAGCAATCAAACCACGTGTTGTGCGCTCGAACGCCGTAGTGTCTTCCCAAGGTAATGTTTTCGCTACAGCGGCATTTGCGTTAATGGTGTATTTCGAGGCAGGCTTGCCTTCATAGGTATCGATAGATGCATAGTCATTGGCAAAAGCGCCGAAAGACGCAACGATCGCGAGAGACAGTACTGAAGGGACGAATTGAGTTTTCATGTTGAACCTCTTGGGGTTTTCATTTTGGGTATGGGCTTAATCTAACGTGCAAACCCATAGCAATACATGCATGAAAATAGATTCAAAACATCACATTTTGTTATATATAGGGCAAATAGGAAACGCTATCGTGCTGAAGGGATGAGAGGTTTACCCGAGGTCGGTCATTCGGTTTTATCCATCAAGGCACTCTGGAACTGGCCTGCGAGCCCAAAGATGAGGAAAGGAAGTTAGTAACTGGCGACGAAAAGGCTCGTGACCTTACATTCAAGATATTGATGAGAATGACTATTTGGGTGCAAGCCCCATGTCATCCAGCACCATGAGAATTTCTTCTTTGCGGGTATTTTTAATTTCAATCCAGGAGATATTTTCCCGTGCGCCAATAATGGAATAGATGGAGTTCAGACCCATTCCTTTCATTGGTTTAATCTTGGCGTACAGCGCATAAGGGTCGATCGCCATAAAGTCTTGAACAGAATGAATGCCAACTTCCGCCAAGATTTCTTCGCTGCGTGGTCCAAAACCATTTAGCTCTCTGAGTCGTTTCGGCTGCGTTTCATAAGCATCCAGCAAGGCCATTTCTCCTTTTCCATTCGACACATAAACAGACTACACAGAAAAAGCCTTTAGTTAATCACGAAGCCCACTTCTTTGATTTCTTTATCAATTTCTGTGATGAAATAACGTGCAAGATACTCGCCTTCCACCTTGGTGCTTGTTTGCTTCCAAACAATCTGTGCAACATCATCGTTTCGGAGGACACCGAGAATTTGACGCTCCAGCGTTAAGGAAGAGAAGAAGTCAAATTCCTCCCATGCCTTGATAACGCCTGCTTTGTTTTCCGGATCTTCGGCTTCTTCTTTCGTTTGATAAACACAAAAAGCATCCCAATCCTTATCGTTGGATGCCTTCACAACCGCATCAATCATGGGTATGGCTATGGCCAAAATCTCATCGTCTGTTAACAAGGTTATCGACATATTCGTCGTCTCTTTTTGAGTGATGAACAATCAGACTAGGTGATTAAAAGGCTTTTTGTAGCCATAAATCAAGCGACTTTGAACAAAAAGACATTATTGTTATGAGCTGAAATGACTGCTACCAAAGTCATGTGCAAGACTCATTCACTGGCCAATGGCTTTCCCATACAGATCGATCTCTCCAAACCCACATACTTACCATAAGACTCGATTTCTTCGAAGCCGTTACGTCGATAAAACTCTACAGCCTTTTGATTCACCCTGCGCGTGGAAAGAACTGCATACTGATAACCTTTGTTTGCAGCAAGCTTTTCGAGCCCTCGCAGTAGAAAAACACCAGCACCTGAACAGTTTGAATACATGCGCTTTAGCTCGCAGGTTTGGTCTGAATGAAATCGAAACACACCACATGCGACAGCCTCGTTACCGAAGTACACCACGATACAACCATCACAGCTCAAATCGAAATCATCGGCAACGAACGAGCTTTCGCCGGAATCACCCGTGACATTGCCCAGCGAAACATTGAGTTCGTCGATAAGCGAAGTGAAATCTTTATGGTTAGGTGTCAAAGATTGGCTTTTGAATTTCATAGATCTGGTCATATTGATATCGAGGGTGAGCAGCGGTCGGTCAAAGGTTCAACCCATAAAGTAAAGGGACGCGATGTCCCTTGCTCTATCTGTTCTTGTTTTTTAAGACCGACTTAATCATTTTTCCGAAGTTCTTGTCTTTCGTTCTCTTTTCAGAGTAAGACATTTGATTAAATTCGGATTCTCTTTTCATCTTGAGGTAGTTCTTATACCGCTGTTCAGATAACTCACCCGTTTCGATGGCTTTCAGAATGGCACAGCCTTTTTCATTCGTATGCGAGCAGTTTTTGAATTTACAGTTAAGCGATAGCGCTAAGATTTCTGAAAAGGTTTCATCTAATCCCTCATCCAGCGACATGCTGCCGAGCTCGCGCATCCCGGGGGTATCAATGATCAACGCGCCACTCTCTAACTGGACTAACTGACGACTGGTTGTGGTGTGGCGGCCTTTGCTTTGTATTTTGCTCACCTCTTGGGTTTCGAACTCTTCACTGCCTAAGAGTTTGTTGAGCAGTGTTGTCTTCCCAACCCCTGATGAGCCCAACAAGCAATAAGTGCGTCCGAACTTCAACAGCTCAAGAATCGAATCCATGTTTTCCTGATTAAGACTACTAAATTCAATCACCGTTGCATGAGGAGCAATACTCAGCACCTGCGACTTAATGTCCTCAATCTCTTCTGTTGATAGAAGGTCACTTTTACTGAGCAGAACCACAGGCTCAATATTGCTCTCATTCACCATCACCAAATATCGCTCCAACCTTCGCAAATTGAAGTTTTCATTCAATGACTGGACAATAAAAGCAGTGTCAATGTTTGCAGCGATAAGCTGAACGTCGATTTGTTTTCCCGGAGCTTTTCGTTTCAGGAGTGTTTTTCGTGGAAAGACGCCATAAATAATGGCGTGTGAATCCTCGTCGTAAAAATCTGCATAGACCCAATCGCCCGTGGTCGGCAAATCGTTTGAGGACTCTGCACCGTAAAGCAGGTTTCCCGACAGTTCAGAAAAGACCTCCTCCCCGCCTTTTGTCACTGTGTAGCTGTTTTTATGCACGGAGACGACACGAGCAATACCATGGTTGGCTGCTTTGCTCTCGTCAATCCGGCTCTCGAACCAATGGCTAAATCCGATGCTTTCCAGCTTATTCGTCATTCTATTTCTCAGTTTTTATTGTACCTAACCGCACTATATTCAACGAATACGCTTTGTATTTCCATGACCAGATGTAAGAGGTGGCTACGTTTTTTGCACGATCAAATAGGTGTGTAACTCTGGGTATTGGTCATACTCCAAGTGTCTGATAATACAACCGAGTTCTATGAACAGATTTAAGAAACCATTGGTGCCAAGTGATGAGTAGTAGACTTCAGGCCCCATAAAATCATCTTTGTGGGCTCCTGGCTCTTCTGTACCACCGAACGAAAAAATGAATACCCCACCCTCATTGAGACGCTCGACGATCTTGGTCATAACCTGCTTTTGTTCAGACAAAGGAATATGCCAAATGCTGTCCCACGCGGTGATAAAGTCATACTTCTCGGAGGTTACGTATTCACAGATATCACCTTGAATGAAGTGAATCTCCGGATGTTTCTCTCTCGCAATCTTGAGCATCTCACTAGAAACATCCAAACCAGAAGGCGTAAACCCTTCGCTCACCAGCAGATCCATAAACCGGCCTGTGCAGCCACAACCAATATCCAACGCATTGCCCCGATGCTTTGCAAAGCTCATCGCTTTCTTATGCTGGGCAATACCATTGGTCATGTTGAAGCCCTCATCTGTCCAGAGATGAGTGATTTGATCGTAGGCTTTTCCTATCTGTTCAGGGTTCATGTTTATCTCTCGTTATGCATTGGGCTTCTCTTAAGCGCCTATCCTTTTAGCGCTTAATGCTTTGATGCGACAAACGCCCTGTACCAACTGCCCGTCACCACAAATTTAGGAAAGGTATAAAGTTGCTCAAGCAAGATTCTCGACATCGCATTTTTAAAGCTTGTAAATGGCTCTGCCGGGTTTGCCTCTTTGCTGTGTCCTAACCCCTGCAAACCGAATGAAACTGCCATCAAGAACACTGACATCAGCACAGCTATCAAATCAAGACTAAGTAGTGAAAACACAAAAGACGCAAACCCAGCGATAAAGCAGGGAACAAAGATGATATGGATAAGAAGGTTTTTCTTCGATTGATGAAATGTTGAATAGCCTTTCCATTGCCATTCAATGAGTTCTTTAAGGGGCATGTGTCCTCCGCGATTGATGCGTTTGCCTATCTAAAGGTGAAACTATAAACACGCAAATTTAATTGATGTTAGCGCTTCCTACCTGACAGATATTGCGCCCTTATGAGGTTTAAAATGCTATGGTCCCGCAAAAGACACGCGAGACAATTCACAACGCTTTATTGTGCTCGGATATGAAAGACGTGTTGAGCTTTGCTGCAACGAAACCCAATCGCTTCGTAGAACCCATGGGACTCACTTCTCTGCGCATTGCAGCGGACACGGATTTCACCGTCATTTTTATCCAAAGCATATTCGACAAGCGCACGACCTATACCTTGTCCGCGATACAGTGACGATACCACCAAACCGCCAATTTCATGGAAGCCCTCCGATGCCAACCTTTGAGCATAGAAAAGATGCAACCACCCAACAATGGAGCCATCGCATTCGGCAACATAAATATGATCATTAGGCGAAGAGAGAATTGCCAGAAGGTTGAGGAAAGATTGTTCGGGAGAAAGCTCAGCGTAGCCTAAGTGTTTTGATACCTCGCGAATACCATCAGCATCCGATTCCGAAGCAGCTCGAATCATGGTTTCAACCTGACAAAAAACCCGCTGATTTCGGCAGCGGGTTATTGGGATTACTTGAAGCTTTTAATGAGGTCGAGATACCGCACTTCATCGTCAGCGATTTCGCCATCGGCATCAGAAATTTCTTTCGCCAACGTTTTCGCTTTTTCTGCTGCGCCCAACTCAGAGAGCTCTTGCATCAGTTGCGACAGGTAGGCAGAAGCTTCCTCATCTGAACCATCGAGCACGCTGTTAATCTTACCAATGCAGTTACGTTGGAATGATTCCACACTGACAGTCGATTTCCACTCAATGGTTTGCAGAAGCTCATCCATGTATTTTTGCTCGGCCAACGCTACGCGGTTATCAATTTTGTAGAAAAACGTCGCGAGCTCAATGAGTTTTTCACTTGCACTTTGTTCGCTCTCAGCCAGCAATGAAGCCGCTTTACCCTGAAAAACAGCGATAATGTTCATCTTAGTTCTCCTTAACTCATTCTCAGAATCCGATGCGCAGTGGCAATTAAATTAAGTGTCGTTCTGGTTCTATTTCCACCCGCTAACTGGCGTTTACCATAACAAATCTAGTCAACGTGCGGATAGGGAAAGATGCGTGTTCTCCGACACATTATTGAGCAATGAATTTCATTGGGTTAGGTGCTGGTAGTATCGATTTGGCATTCGACAGGGATCGCCCTTTATAAGGCCACACCGACAATCATCCGCACCGCCAGCAGCGACAGTAGAACCTTAATCACTTTTACCACAAGCTCGTTCTTTGCCTTGAGGCGGAGCTTTGTACCCAAATAAGAGCCAATCACCGCACCCGCAACCATAAAACCAATCACAGAAAGTTCGGAAAGTAGTGATGTGGTGATAACAAGATACACGGGTATCTTTGCTAAATGGCTGATGGTCATAAACAGCGAGCTTGTCGCAATGATTTCATCTTTGCAGGCTAATTTTTTGGTTAGGACACTGAGTCCAAGCGGCCCCGTAGCACCAACGACAAGCCCTAAACCGGTCTGGAGAAACCCGATAAGATAAAAACTCTCATATTTACTGATTGCAGATGAAAAGTGCTTACTCCAAAGGTTGAGCAAGATATAAAGCCCAATAGCCAAAGGCACATATTCCATGGAGATATGCGACAAGCCATAGCCAATCACGACCGCGCCAAGAACAGAACCGATGACGAAACCCGGTAGCAAATCCCACCTAACCTTGCTGAGTGAAAACAGCATTCTGGAAGAGTTGCTCGCCAACTGCACAAGCCCATGTATTGGGATAATAAGGCTGGGTGCCAAGAATGAGGGAAGAATGGAAATCAGCAGCATACCACCGCCGAAGCCCACGACCGCAGCAACCATTGAAGTCGCTAAAGCGAGTATTCCTAATAGGATTTCGATACTTGAGCCTCCTGCGCTATGACGTCAGCATAACAGGGGATTATAAGGCGATATGTCTAAGACATGATGGCTTGGATCCCAAACAACGTCATGAAGACATTACGGAAAATCAGGATACCTCATTACGTGTTTTGTATTTCTTTTTCCCCTAAGTACTGCGAAAACCTTAACAGGTAACCATCAGGATCCTGCACCAAAAATTCTCTTTGCCCCGACAAAGACTCGTCCACCTCGTACCATGTCTCTTTTTGCTCTCTAAAGAGCTTGATGTTTGCAGCCTGAATACGTTCATAAACTGGGGAAATATCTGAGAGCTCAATTTGGAAGTTCACTCCCCTGCCTAGTGGAGCACTAAGTTCACCGGTCACCCACGCTTTGTCATGGATTTGCTCCAACATGATTTGAACCAGTTCAAGTTCAAGGTAGACAAAGTCAGGATTTTTCCTTTGGCTTCTAACTTTGAAGCCGAGGATTTCGCAATAGAAATGTAGGGATTTAGCAAAGTCCGATACTGATAGCTCCGGTACCATCGGGTTCCAATATTCTTTCATTTGATTTCTGTATAGGTGATGAGTTTATAAGTGATGACGCTGCGCCCGCCAAGAAACCGGGAGCGCAGCAAGGCATTTACCGATGCACAGTACTTTGTTCAAGCTAATTTCGTGTTTGCTCGAATAACTAAATTTCGTCACAGAACCGCTTAACGACTAACTCCGAACCAACACCCCCCATAACTATGCTATGCGATAAGTTGGTAGCGAATGGCCCTTCCCATATCTCATCCAAGGGCTTCGACTGTAAACTCGTAAGCAATGTTTTAATCAATGCCGCGTGTGACACGACCAGTATCTTTTTACCTTTATGCTCTTGCGAAATTCTCTTAATACAGGCGGTAGACCGAGCTTTTAAGTCATGAAAAGACTCTGCACCTGTCATTCGAAAGCAACCAGGTCGATTCCAGAAATCATAATAGTCCGTTGCAAATTGTTCTTTAACATCACTATGTTTCATGCCTTCCCAAGAGCCCATATTGATCTCTCTTAGCTCATCGGTCTCATAGATTGGGATATCTACGTCATTGACTAAGATCTTTGCTGTGTCAGAAGCCCTCGAACTTGTTGAGCAAAAGACAGCATCAAAGTTTAGGTGCTCTATCTTTTTTCGGGCAGCTACAGCTTGAGCCTTTCCAAGTTCCGTAAGCGGCGAATCTTTGAAGCCCTGCATGCGGCCTTCAATGTTCCATTCAGTTTCACCATGTCTAAAAATATGAATCTCTGTCACGTAAAGTATTCCTTACTTACAGCGCCGGATAACTAGAGGCGAGCAACCGATCAAGTGGCGAGTGACGCCTCACCGAACCAAAATTGATCATCTTAAACACGTAATCCCAATTTGACGCTAAAATTGCCGAGCGTTACGAATCCGCCTGAAGAGTCTATTGTGCAATTTTTTCGCGTAGAAGGTTTAAATTCTGCCAACTTTGTTTAAAGAGCGTTTTGAAATTCGAGGTTGGCTCAAACTCGACGACTACCCACTTAAGCCGATTAAGTTCACTAAGTTGTTCATATACTTCGGGCAACGGAACACTTCCCTGGCCTAGAGCAACAGACTCTGCATTGGCAAAGTCTCTTAAATGTAGGTGTGATACTTTGTCTCTGTGTTCATGAAGAAAGTCATTAATATTTACGTTAGCTAAATGAAGCCAACCAACATCAATACAAAGATCTATATGTTCAAAATGAAGCTCATTTTCAAGTATTAAAAAAGGAGTAGATGTTTCGCCACGGTTTATTAAAAATTCAAAGTCATGATTGTGATATTGAACTTTAATACCTTCTTTGGCATACAGTTCGGCCACACGATTTAATAAACCACATGTAGCCTTGAAATTGCCCAGACTTCTATCGTGCCATCCTAACGGACCAGAAACATACAGGTTTCGGCATTCATGCCGGCTTAAATAGCTTATTAGCTCATCATGTTTTACCAGTTGTTCTGGCGCAACATGCACCCCAACGCAATCTAACCCAAACTGATTAAGCTCTCTCTCGGCTTCTAGAAGGAAAGGTAATTCAACGCCATCATAACCAGTTTCACTTATAAACTTAAGAACGTGTGCCAAGTCACTTTTCAAGACTTTTTCGGGAATGCCGAATAACTGAGCGCCAATGTTCATCTACCCTCCAGTTGCTAGCTGTCTGTTATAAATGGCGAGTGTGGGTTTTGCGTGTCCACTAAATCGGGGGAGGTCCAGAATCACTCTTAAACAGATTGTTATATTTATGTTGCTTGCACTTCAATATCAAAATTAGCTAGTAAGAACTTTGTCTTCACAAAACTTCTATAGCGAGTAAGAACATAGAATCGATAGCAAACAACCGGCTTTTCCCAATCGCCATCTTCGTGAATTTCGTGGCAGTTAAATATACTTGAATGGTGCTTACAATAGTTTTTCAAAGAGTCATAGTCTTCTGATGACAATTCAGATGGAGGATTTTTAAACACTTCAAACAACATATTTTTAGTCGATGACGAGCATTCATCTAAAGCATTTTGGCTAGACGCCAGTTCATCTTGGAGGTGTTGTTCTAAAAATCCCTTGAGGTAAGGATTAAGCCTGTATACAGATTCATATTCGTTAACATCAATACTCTTTCTAATATATCCTGAATCTAAGAGACCATTCAAAATAGCAATTCCTTCTGGATCGTGAGAAAAAGATTGCTGACCTTTTGATAGTTCCTGCAACATAAAAACGGATCTTGGCTCAAAGTGTTGGAAAACTTCAGTAAAGTTACTAAGAAATTTTTCCTTTTTTTCTTGTTCTATTTTTTCCTTATGTGCATTTTCAATTTTTTCTTTAACTATATCAAACGAATACTTCTTCATTATTTTTGCAATAAAGTAAAAAGTTTCCCCGAGAATAGAACCTAGGCCAAAAACAACTATCGAAGTTGAAACACTATTTTCCAATGGCAAAGTTAACCCCATCTTTTCCAACAATCGAGTTAACTCAGGAAATGACATCCAAAGGACACCCATAATCACAAATTTTATTGATGTTTTCACCGATGTTAAAGATGATATCACCTTCAAAAATGCACTTGTTGTTTCCACCACTTTCTCCATCTAAATATAACGTCGCAATAACGGGCGCTTACCAAACCGCCCAAAACTGCTTTAATCCTTTGTATTCACAACACGTTGAAAAGCTACCGCATTGACAAAGCGTCCCTGTTTATAGCCTTGATATTCATTGAGCCTTCTCCTCCAGCTTAACCGTCTAGCTAAGCTGGAAGGCGACGAAACCCAAAAAGGAGAAG